>DATBLK010000062.1:0-7248 GCA_036555405.1 Anaeromyxobacteraceae bacterium | reverse complement strand
CGGGATGGGCTTCAACATCATCTACAACACCACCGGCATCATCAACTTCGCCCAGGGCGAGTTCGTGATGCTGGGCGGCATGATCGCGGTGAGCCTCCACCCGCTCCTGCCGCTCCCCGCCGCCATCGCCGGGGCCGTGCTCCTGACGATGGCGGTGGGCGCGCTCATCGAGGTCACCTTCATCCGCTGGCTCTCCGGCCCCTCGGTGCTGCGGATGATCATCATCACCATCGGGGTCTCGATCCTGGTCCGGGAGGCGGCCCTGCTCCTGTGGGGGAACCAGGTGCGGCTCCTCCCCTACTTCACCGGCGACGAGGTCAGCGCGGTGCAGCTGGGCGGGGCGCGCTTCTCCCCGCAGGTCCTCTGGGCGGTGGGGGCCTGCAGCGCCATGGTCGTCGCGGTCACCGCGCTCTTCCGCTGGACCATGCTGGGCCGCCGGATGCGCGCCGCCGCCTCGAACCACACCGCCGCCCGGCTCTGCGGTCTCCCGACGCGGAACCTCGTCACCCTCTCCTTCGTCCTCAGCGCCGGGATGGGAGCGGTCGCCGGCTGCGTGGTCTGCCCCATCACCTACACCCAGTACGCCATGGGCACCGGGCTGGCCATCAAGGGCTTCACCGTCGCCATCCTCGGCGGCCTCGGGAACAGCCTGGCCTCGGTGGCGGCGGGCCTGGTGTTCGGGGTGCTCGAGTCCTTCAGCGTCTCGCAGCTCCCCGCGGCCCACAAGGACGTGGTCTCGATCGGCGTGCTGCTCGCCATCCTCTTCGTGCGGCCGAGCGGTCTCTTCGGCGCCCGGGAGGCGGCGCGTCCCTGAGGCGCGATGCGGTCCCGCTACCTCCAGGTCGCCGTCTTCCTCGCCGCCGCGGCGGCGGTGCAGCTCGCGGCGGTGCAGGGCGGCAGGGCCTTCTGGCTCACGCAGCTGACGATGTCGGCGTACTACACGCTGGTCGTGGCCGGCCTCTCGCTCTTCATGGGCTACGCCGGGCAGATCTCGCTCGGCCACGCCGGCTTCTTCGCGGTGGGCGGCTACGCCTCCGCGGCGCTCACCACCTGGGACCTCGCCGCCCGCCGCGGGGAGCCGCTCGTCTCCGCGCTCTCGCGGGCCGGCGTGCTCGTCGGGCGGCCGGACCTCTACGGCGGCCAGGTCCTGGTCGTGCACCCCTGGCCGGCGGCGATCTGCGCCGTCGCCCTGGCGATGGCGCTCGCCTTCCTGGTCGGCATCCCGGTCCTGAAGCTCCGGGGCCACTACCTGGCGATGGCCACGCTGGGCGTCGGCACGATCCTCTACAGCATCGCCCTGGGGACCTCGCAGCTCGGCTCCGCCGACGGCATCTCGGGCGTGCCGCCCTTCCCGCTCTTGCCGGGCCTGGCGGTCAGCGGCGACCGGTCGCTGCGGATCTCGAACTACTACGTCGCCGTGCTGCTCCTGGCGCTGGGCGTGCTCCTGCTCCTGAACCTCGTCCACTCGCGGGTGGGGCGGGCGCTGCGCGCCATCCACGGCGCCGAGGACGCGGCCGGAGCCATGGGCGTGGACACGGCGCGCTACAAGCTGCAGACCTTCATCCTCAGCGCGGTGCTGGCGTCGGCGGCCGGCGTCCTCCTCACCCACTTCAACGGCGGCATCGGCCCCTCCGAGGCCTCGATCATGAAGTCGGTGAAGTACGTGGCGGTGGTGGCGGTCGGCGGGATGGGGAGCCTGTGGGGCACGGTGGGGACGAGCCTGGTCCTGAACTTCCTCTCCCTGCGGGGCTACTTCGGCACCTTCGACGACGCCGTCTTCGGCGCGGTCCTGGTGGCCGTCATGCTGTTCGCTCCGGACGGGGTCCTGGGGCTGGACCTGCGGCGGGCCCTGGCGGCGGTGCGGCGCCAGGCGCCGCCGGAGAAGGCCTGATGGCGCTCCTCGAGGTCCGCGGCGTCTCCAAGCGCTTCGGCGGCGTGCGCGCCGTCCACGAGGTGAGCTTCCGGGTGGAGCGGGGGAGCATCAAGGCGCTCATCGGGCCCAACGGCGCCGGGAAGACCACCCTCTTCAACGTGGTCTCGGGCTTCGCCGCGCCCGACGGCGGCGAGGTCCTGCTCGACGGCGAGCCCATCCAGGGCCGGCCCCCGCACCGGGTGGCGGCGCTCGGCCTCTCGCGCACCTTCCAGCACATCAAGCTCTTCGCCCACATGACCGCGCTGGAGAACGTCATGGTGGGGCGGCACCTCAAGACCCGCGCCGGCTTCCTCGCCGGCATGCTCCACCTGCCGTTCACCTGGCGCGAGGAGGTGTCCGTCCGGGCGCGCGCCCGCGAGCTCCTCCAGTTCCTCGACATCGGCGACCTCGCCGGCGCCGAGGCCACCAGCCTCTCCTACGGGCAGCAGCGCGCCGTGGAGCTGGCGCGGGCGCTGGCGAGCGAGCCGCGGATGCTGCTCCTCGACGAGCCGGCCGCCGGCCTGAACATGCGCGAGACCGCCGACCTGGCCCGCCTCATCGCCCGCATCCGCGACAGCGGCGTCACCGTCCTCCTCGTCGAGCACGACATGTCCCTGGTGATGGACATCTCCGACGAGGTGGCGGTGCTCTCCTACGGAGAGAAGATCGCCGACGCCGACCCCGCGGCGGTGCAGCGCGACCCGCACGTCGTCCGCGTCTACCTCGGGGAAGACGCGTGCTGAGGATCCGCAACCTGGACGTGGCCTACGGCGCGCGGGTGGTGCTGCGCCGGGTGTCGCTCCACGTGCGGCCGGGCGAGATCGTGGCCATCATCGGCGCCAACGGCGCCGGGAAGACGACGCTCCTCAAGGCCGTCACCGGCCTGGTCCCGGCGCTGGGCGGCGAGATCGCGCTCGAGGGCCGGCTGGTCGGGGGCCTCCCCACGGAGCGGACGGTGGCCCTGGGCTGCTCCCTCGTCCCCGAGGGGCGGCAGGTCTTCGCCGACCTGGCGGTGTGGGAGAACCTGATCCTCGGCGCCCACGTGCAGCTCCGGCGCCACCGGCACCAGGAGATCGACGAGGACCTGCGGCGCGTCTACGGCCTCTTCCCGGTCCTGGAGCAGCGGCGGCGCCAGCTCGCCGGCACGCTCTCGGGCGGCGAGCAGCAGATGCTCGCCATCGGGCGGGCGCTCATGGCCCGTCCCCGGCTGCTCATGCTCGACGAGCCGTCCATGGGGCTCGCGCCGCTGATGGTGAAGAGCATCTTCGATACCATCGCCCGCGTCGCCGCCGAGGGGAGCACCGTGCTGCTGGTCGAGCAGAACGCCCGCGGGGCGCTGAAGATCGCCCACCGGGGCTACGTGCTCGAGACCGGGCGCGTGGTCCTCGAGGGCGCGTCCGAGGAGCTGCTGGCGAACCGCGACGTCCAGCGGGCCTACCTGGGCCGGGACGTGGACGCCCACGCGGAGGGGAGGTCCGGATGAGCGAGGCGACGCCCAGCTACTGGCAGCCCGACGACGAGTGCATGGACCGGGAGGAGCTGGCGCAGCTCCAGCTGGAGCGGCTCGAGGCCACCCTGAGCCGCGTCCACCGGAACGTCCCCTTCTACCGGAAGCGCTTCGACGAGGTCCGCTTCGACCCCGACCGGCTCCGCTCGCTCGACGACCTCGAGGGGGTGCCCTTCACCTCGAAGCAGGACCTCATGGCGGCATCCCCCTACGGCCTCTTCGCGGTGCCGCTCCGCGACGTCGTCCGGCTCCAGGCCTCCGGCGGCAGCGGCGAGGCCTCCGTCGTCATGGGCTACACCCGCAACGACGTGAAGACCTGGTCGAGCTTGATGGCGCGCGGGCTCGTCGCCGGCGGGGTCACCAAGGACGACGTCGTCCAGATCGCCTTCCACTACGGCCTGCTCCCGGGCGCCCTCGGCGTCCACGCCGGCGCCGAGCGGCTCGGGGCGCTCGTCATCCCGGTCTCCAGCGGGAACACCAAGCGGCAGATCAAGCTCATGCAGGAGTACAAGACGACCGTGCTGGTCGCCACCCCGAGCTACGCGCTCCACCTCGCCGACGCGCTCGCCGAGGCGGGCGTGGGGCCGGCGAAGCTCTCCCTCCGGCGAGCCCTGCTCGGCGGGGAGCCCTGGACCGAGGCGATGCGGCGCCAGATCGAGGAGCGGCTCCACGTCACCGCCACCGACAACTACGGGCCCAGCGCCGCCATGGGGCCGGGCGTGGCCGGCGAGTGCCTGGAGCGGAGCGGCCTCCACCTCGCCGAGGACCACTTCCTCGCCGAGGTGGTGGACCCGGCGACGCTGCGTCCGGTCCCGCCGGGCCAGGTGGGCGAGCTCGTCCTCACCACCCTGACGAAGGAGGCCTTCCCGCTCGTCCGCTACCGGACGCGGGACCTCACCCGGCTCGTCGCCGACCCCTGTCCCTGCGGCCGGACCTCGGTGCGCCTCGCCCGGATCTCCGGGCGCTCCGACGACATGCTCATCGTCAGGGGGGTGAACGTCTATCCCGGGCAGGTCGAGGCGGTGCTGCGGGCGGTCCTGGGCGGCGAGCCGCGCTGGGAGCTGCACGTCGAGCGCCCCCGCGCCCTCGACCGGGCCACGGTGCTGGTGCAGATGACGGAGCAGGCCTTCTCCGACTCCATGCGCAAGCAGGTGGAGCTCCGCGACGACCTCCGGCGCCGGCTCGCCTCCGAGCTGGGCGTGGGGATGGAGGTGAAGCTCGTCGATCCGGCGCACGTCAGCCTGGAGCAGGGAAGGGTGAGGGACCTCAGGCCGAGGTGAGGCAGCGCGGGGGCTCCCGCCTGCGAGGCCGCGGTCGAGCGAGGGGAGCGGCTCACCCGGCCCCCTTCATGACACCCGCCGACTCGTGGAGGTACCCTGTGCCCAGCGCAAGTCGGCTGCCGCCGTTTGCCGGACGCCCCTCCCTGCCCCGCAAGCCGACACCCAGGCCGACACCATCGATGAGCACCGAAAGGGACCCTCAGCCATGAAGCGAATCGCCCTCCTCCTCGCGGCGCCGATGCTCGCCGCCATCGCACCGTCGTCCTCGCCTGCGGCCGGCGAGCCGCGGGAACCGGCCGCGCGGGACTCGTCCCGGGACCGGGAGCAATACGAGAGGACCATGGAGGAACGGCTCCGGAAGCTCGGCCAGGAGCTCGACGAGCTGAGGGCCCAGGTCGCGGCGGCGGCCGAGCGGGCGGGGAAGGAGCTGGAGCAGGAGCTCAGGAGGGCGGAGGAGAAGCACGAGGGTGCCTCCCGTCAGCTCGAGAAGCTCCGGAAGGAATCGGCAAAGCGGTGGAAGAAGCTCGCCGGCGAGGTGAACGACTCGCTCTCCGACCTCGAGAAGGCCTGCGAGAGGGCGAGATCCCGCGTGAAGGAGTAGGGCAGAGGGTCTCTCCGGCCCGACTTCTGCTATTTCGGATCGGGAACCGCCGCGGTCGCACCCTGGACCCGCCTCCGTTCCCAGCCTGCCTCCTCTGCGCCGCGCAGCTCCGGGAAGCACTCGAGGAGCCGCTCCTGCGCCCGCTCGCCGAAGAGGAGCCGGCAGGCCTCGCGCAGCCCCTGGGCGTCGCGGACGTCCTCGCGCCGCACCACCTGCGAGATCTTGGAGCGGCGGCGGAGGAAGTCCTCGAGCCGGACGACCATCTCCCGCCGCGCCGCCAGCTCGAGCTCGCAGCGCAGGTACTCGGCGTTCTCGATGAGGACCTGCGCCTCGGCCGGGTCGGCGCGGATGGCGTCGAGGAGCCCGAGCGCCCGCGCGCCGTAGCGGCGCCAGAGCCGGGTGGAGAGCGGCTCCGAGGAGGCCGGCGAGGTCATGGCGTCGAGCCCGATGCGCCTCGCTTGCAGGAAGTACTCGTCGCGCACCTCCGCCGGCGGCTCGCCGTACCAGGCGCGGCGGCGGTCGGGGAGCGCCACGCCCATGCGCTCGACCTCGGCGCAGACCTCCTCGCCCACGTTGAGGCAGTCGGTGAGCTTGCCGCCGAAGACGGTGAGGACGCCCGAGGACGGGTCGGCCTCGACGACGTGGCGCCGCGAGAGCTGCATCCAGTCGGCGCCGCCCGCGCCCTCGCCCTCCACCGCCAGCGGCCGCACCCCGCAGCGCTCGGCGACGACGTCGTCCTCGCCGAGCGGGCGAGGCAGGCGCAGGCGGCGGTTCACGTTGTCGAGCACGAAGCGCCGGTCCTCGGGCGTAACCCGGACCTCGGGCGAGTCGGTCGGGGTGTCGGTCGTCCCCAGGCAGGTCTTCGGGCCCATGGGGATGACGAAGAAGAGGCGCCCGTCGTCGGCGAAGAAGGCGATGACCCGGCGGTGGGGCGTGAGCCGGTCGACGAGGAGGTGGATGCCCTTCGAGAGGACGTGCCGGTGCCGGGTGCGCTGGCCGATGAGCGCGTTGTAGGCGTCGGCGAAGGGGCCGCAGGCGTTCACGACGAGGCGCGAGCGGACGAGGAGCTCCCGCCCGCCGTCGAGGTCGCGGGCCCGCGTGACCCAGGCGCCGCCCTCCCGCGAGGCGCCCAGCGACTCGACGTAGTTCGCGACCGCCGCCCCGCGGTCGAGCGCCGAGCGGACGAACCCCCAGGTGAAGCGCGCGTCGTTGTCGTGAAGGTAGGCGTCGGAGTACTCGACGGCGCCGTCGGCCCGCGCGGCGTCGACCGCCGGCTCCTCGCGCTCCAGCTCGGCGCGGGAGAGGAGCCGCGGCCGGCGGGTGGCGAAGCGGCCCAGCGCCCAGTAGAGCCAGGTGCCCGCCCAGATCCCGGCGCGGGAGTGGCGGAACCCGCGCTCGTGCACCAGCAGGAAGCGGATCTCCTGCACCGTGGAGGGGTAGGTGCGGAGCAGCTCGTTGCGGGCGCGGCACAGCTTGCGCACCAGCGCGACCTCGAAGGACTCGAGGTACTTCACGCCCCCCCAGGCGAGGTTCGAGGAGGCCTGGCTGGTCTCGCCGGCGAAGTCGCCGCGCTCCAGGAGCGCGGTGCGGGCCCCGCGCGCCGCCAGCGCCGCCGCGGCCACGGCGCCGTTGACGCCGCCGCCGACCACCAGCACGTCGAAGGACTCCTCGGCGAGACGGCGGAGGTTCGCCTCGCGCAGCACCTGGCGATTCTACATCGCGCCCGGTCGCTCATCGCGCGGCCGCTCGAGACCCCTCTCCCCCGTCCCGGCGGGGGAGAGGGGAAGTCGGGTGCCCCGGCCTCCCCGGGGGTGAGGGGCGGCTGCCGCTCGCAGAGACCGAGCGAGCGGATCTTCGACCGGTCGCAGTCGGTCCTCACGACGGCGAACGGGCGTTCCTCCCGGCGCCGAGCGTCCTGCGCACCACCGGGCGGGTGCGGGCCCGGCGC
>DATBLK010000054.1:0-2095 GCA_036555405.1 Anaeromyxobacteraceae bacterium | reverse complement strand
AGGAGTTCGCTCGCCTGGTGGGCGGGCGCTACCCCGGCGACGCCGCCGACGTCTTCCGAGCCATGGCGGCCAACGAGGCGAAGCACGGCCAGCAGCTCGCCGGCCGGCGCCGCGAGCTCTTCGGCGACGCCCCGCGCCGCGTCTCCGGCGACCTCCTCGACGACGCCGAGGCGCCCGACCGGGGGAAGCCGCGCGTCTTCATGTCGCCGCGGCAGGCGATGGAGGTGGCCATCCAGTCGGAGGAGAAGGCCCAGGCCTTCTACGCCGAGGCGGCTCGCCACGCCGGCGACCCCGCGGCCCGCGCGCTCTTCGAGGAGCTCCGGGCCGAGGAGGGGGAGCACCGCAAGCTCCTCCGGTCGCGCATCCGCAAGTACCCGCCCGGCCCCGACGTCGAGGAGGCCGACGCCGACGCCCCGGGGAGCGACCCGGGGTAGGGCCGCGCCGGCCCCGGCCGGCTGCGATTCGCAGCGGGACCTCGGGCGGTTCCGCGTAACATGGGGCCCCGGCGCGCGCCCGGGCCGCAGCCCGCGGCCCGGCGCGGCCACCCACGAGAGGTGCCATGCGCCCGACCGCCCCGCTCGCCCTCGCCGCCGCGGCCGCCCTCCAGGCGGCCTGCGTCCGCAACGTCGAACTGCCGGCGGAGACCGGTGTGCCGACCGTCACCGACTTCTCGCCGTCCGCGGCCTACGCGGGCGAGCTCCTCGCGGTCCGCGGCTCCGGGTTCGACGGCGCCCCGCAGAGGAACCGCGTCGAGTTCGCCTCGGGCGCCACCGCGACCGGGACCGAGCTCCGGTCGGGCGCGCTGATCGTCCGGGTTCCCCGCGGCGCCGGCTCCGGGGCCATCGCGGTGTCGAACGCCCGCGGCCCCTCGGCGCCGGCCGGGAGCTTCACCTACCTCGGCGGGGGGGACCTCGCGTTCGGCAGGGTGGTGCGCTCCAGGGTGCTCCTCCACGTTCCGACCGGCATCGCCTCGACGACCGACGACCTCTTCATCCAGTCGCAGCTCTGGGGCGGCCTCGTCAGCATGCTCGACAAGCACTTCGAGGGAGACGGCGCCTCCCAGGCCATCTCGGTCGGCGGCGGCGCGGCGCTCGTCTGGATCGACGCCGCGGCGGGCACGGTCGTGCGCCGGGTCGTGGCCACCGGCGCCACGACCAGCGCCGCCTACGGCGGCCAGTCGTACGCCCGGCTCTGCTCGGTGCAGGCGGCCGGCGGCCGCCCCGAGCTCGTCGCCGAGGTCACCTGGGCCCCGGCGCCGCGCCCCGGTTGCCCGGGGTGCGGCGCCATCGAGCTCACCACCTTGGACGCCGCGACGATGGCCGTCGTCGACCCCACCCGGACGCTCACGCTCGACGACTTCTGGGCGGTCCAGGACGGCGGCGCGGGCCGCATCGCCCTGCTCGGGGTCCGGGCCGGCGCCGGGGGCGACCTGCCGGGCACCGGGGGCCTGTACCTGGTCGTTCCCGGCGTCCCGGTCGACCTGTGGGTCCCGGAGCCGGCGGCGAACCCGCTCGGCCGCCTGGCCCGCCAGCCGCTGGCGGTGGGACAGCTCCCGAGCCTCCACCACGTCGCCGCCTTCCTCGACGTCTTCGGCGACGTCGTCACCATCGACCTCGACCCGCCCTCGGGCACGCCGGCGTTCGAGGCCGGCGCCATCGGGCTCCACGCGCTCATCGAGTTCGCCTCGGGGTTCGCGGCCTCCGGGAAGTGGCTCGTCGCCTCGAAGCGCACCGAGAACCTGATCCTCGGCGTCGACCTCGACGCCCGCGCCATCGCCTGGAGCGTGTCCACCGGCGCGCCGGGGCCGGCCACCGGTGACGGGTCGCTCTTCAAGGTCGCGAGCCTGGCGTCGAACGACGCGCTGGAGATCGAGGCGGCGACCGGCGTGGTCCTGGCGCGCCGCGACCTGGGCCTGTTCCCGGGGAGGAACATCGTGCACGGCGGGCTCGCCTGGTGCCCGGCGGTGGACTGCGGCAGCCCCAAGCTCCGGGTCCACACCGAGTACCCCGTGGGCTCGCTCGTCACCACGCCCGACGAGAGCCAGGTGGCCGGCACCGGGACCACCGACGCCACCGCCCTGGGCGTCGCCTGGGAC
>DATBLK010000039.1:0-10536 GCA_036555405.1 Anaeromyxobacteraceae bacterium | reverse complement strand
GCATCCCCTCTCCCCGGCCGGGGAGAGGCCCAGGGCCGGGGGAGCGTGCGGCCTACGCCGCCCACTCGACCGCGGGCGGCGCCGCGTCCGCGCCGGCCGGTGCGGGGGCTGCGGCCGGCTCCTCGCCGGGGACCGCCGCGGCCGGGAGCACGACGCGGAAGGTGCTGCCCTTCCCGAGCCTGCTCTCCACTTCCATCTCGCCCTCCAGGACGCGGACGAGCCCGTGGCACACCGACAGGCCGAGCCCGGTGCCCTGCCCCACGGCGCGCGTCGTGAAGAAGGGGTCGAAGATGCGGTGGAGGTGCTCGGCGGCGATGCCGCGCCCGTCGTCCTCGATCTCGACCACGGCGCGCCCGTCGGGCGCGGTGCGGGTGCGGGCCCGGACCTCGCCCCGGCCGGCGCGCTCGTCGGGGATGGCCTGGAAGGCGTTGGCGAGCAGGTGGTAGAGGATCCGCTCCGCCTGCTGCTCCGAGGCCGCCACCGGCGGGACCTCGCCGAGGTCCAGGGCGAGGCCCGCCCGGCGCTTCAGCGCCTCGGGGACGATCTCGAGCGCCCCGTGGACCGCCGCCCGGAGGTCGAGCGGGCCCGCCTCGCCCCTCGGACCGGCCACGGCCTGGAGCTCGCGGACGATGCGGGCCACGCGGGCCGCGGCACCCTGGGCCTCGCGAGCCGCGTCGGCGGCGTCGGCGAGCTCGTCGCGCCCCTGGACCTCGGCCGCGATGAACGACAGGTTCGCCATCACCGAGGCGAGCGGGTTGTTCACCTCGTGGGCCATGCCGGAGGAGAGCGTGCCCAGCGAGGCCAGCCGCTCCGCACACGCCAGCCGCTCCTTCACCCGGCGCGCCTCGGTGACGTCGGTGACCACGCCCACCCCGCCGCGGGTCCCGCCCTCGGCGTTCCTGAGAGGCATGGCGCAGACGTAGACCCAGGTGACGTCGTCGCCGCGCCCGAACCGCAGCTCGGCGCGGAAGGCCCGGCCCTGCGCCCAGGCCTCCTTCCACTCGCGCGCCACCCGGGCGCGGTCGCCGCGGTGGATGGCGCGCAGCCAGCCGCGGCGCAGCCTCTCCGGCGGCAGACCGGTGAGCGCGCAGAGCTGGTCGTTGACGAAGGTGAGCGAGCCGCGGCCGTCGGTCTGGAAGATGCCCGCCGGGGCCACGCTGGTGAGGAGGTCGATCTTCGCCTCGGCGGCGCGGATGGCCTCCTCGCGGCGCTTCTGCTCGGTGACGTCGCGGTGGATGCCCACCCAGCCGGTGACCCGGCCCCGCCCGTCCTCGACCGCGGCGATGGAGATCTCGGCGTCGAACCAGGTGCCGTCCTTGCGCCGCCGGCGCGCGGCGGTGTGCACCTGGCGCAGCGCCGCCAGCCTCTCGGCGATCTCCCGGGTGCCGCCGCCGTCCGGCGTCTCGGTGGGGAACACGTCGTGCACCGACCGGCCCACCACCTCCGCCGCGGTCCAGCCGTACAGCCGCTCGGCGGCCTGGTTCCAGGCGCGGATGGCGAAGCTCGTGTCGACCCCGACGACGGCCTCGCCGAGCCGCGACAGGGCCAGCGCCTGGAAGGCGCGCCCCGCCTCGGCGTCGCGCGGCTCCGGCTCCCCTCCCCGCCTCCGCCGGGCCCGCGCCAGCCGGGCGGCGGCGGCGCCGGCGACCGAGGCGACGATGGCCACGACGACGAGGGATGGCAGGCTCACGGTCCTCCTGGCTCGGCCCCGCCGAGGCCGTTCTCGTCCCAACCGCGAGGAAGATCGTCGCAATTGGCGGACCGGGGGACCTGTCGTCAAGCGCCGGGAATCACGGCCGTCGGGGGCGGTCCCCCGCCACCCCGGGTCGGCGCGAACCGGGAACGGGCGGCGCCCTCGGGGGCATCGCCCGCCGCCGGCCTTCACGGGGCCGGCCCCCCGGCGGCCGCGACGGCCGCGGCCCGTTCGGCCGCGCCCACGGCGGGGAGCGCCCGCTGGAACAGGGCGGCGGCCGCGACCACCGCCGCGCCCCCGGCGACCAGCACCGCCGGGACGCCGGCGCGGTGCGCGCCGAAGCCCATCGCCAGGGCACCGAAGGGCGAGAGGCCGACGAAGAGCGTCGAGAAGATCCCCATGAGCCGGCCGCGCAGCTCCGGCGGGGCCAGCGCCTGCAGGAGCGTCATCGTGCCCGCCGCCTGGGTGACGTAGCCGAAGCCGGCCAGGGCCAGGCCGGCGCAGGCGAGCGGCGCCTGGCGCGCCAGGCCGGCGACCGCGAGGCCGCATCCCAGGCAGGCGGCGCCCAGCCGGACGCGCGGCCCCAGGCCGCCCTCCCCGCGGCGCAGCACGAGGAGCACGCCGCCGGCGAAGGCCCCGGCGCCGGCCGAGGCCTGGAGGAGCCCGAGGAGCCGTGCGTCGCCGCCCAGGACCTGCTGCGCCAGCACCGGGAGCATCGCCGAGTAGGGCATCCCGAAGAAGCTCGCCGCGGCGAGGAGGAGGAGGACGGATCGCAGGTGCGGCGCGCGGACGGCGTGGACCAGGCCGTCGCGGAGGTGACCCGCGGCGGGAGGCGCCGGCGGCCGGGCCGGCACCCGCATCGCCGCCAGGGCGCCGAGCGTCGCCAGGAAGGAGAGCGCGTTCAGGGCGAAGCACCAGCCCTCGCCGGCGGCGGCGACGAGCCAGCCCGCCACCGCCGGGCCGACGAGCCGCGCCCCGTGGACCACCGAGGCGTTCAGCGCCAGCGCGTTGGGCATGTCCTCGCCGGCGATGTCGCCGAGGAGCGCCTGCCGCGGCGGGATCTCGAAGGCGTAGGTGAGGCCGAGCATGAAGGCGAGCGGCAGGAGGTGCCAGGGCCGCACCGCGCCGGAGAGCGTGAGCGCGGCGAGCAGCGCCGCCTGCACGAGCGCGTTCAGCTGCGTCGCCGCCACCACGCCCCGCCGCGGCAGGCGGTCGGCGAGCGACCCGGCCCACAGCCCGAAGAGAAAGGAGGGGATCTGGCCCAGGAAGCCGACCAGGCCCAGCAGCTCGGTGGAGCGGGTGAGGCGCCAGACGAGCCAGCCCTGCGCCACCTGCTGCATCCAGCTCCCCGCCAGCGAGACGGCCTGGCCGCCGAAGAAGAGGCGCAGGTTCCGGTGTCGGAGCGAGCGGAGCGCGTGCGGCCAGGCCATTCCCCGGGGCAGGCATACCACGCATACCTGGAGCCCGGGCGGCGCCCGCGCGCCATGCTGCGCCGCCCCGTGGAGGCCCGCCCCAGGCCCCGCGCCGAGGTCGCGGCGCTCCTCCGTCCTCGCGGCCCATCGCGCCCCTGGAGCCGGCGCGAAGCCGACCCGACCGTTAGGAAGCAGCCGTGGAGACCCCTCCCGGTTGCGCGCCCTTCCCCGAGGACCTCGCCGCTCGCCTCGCGGCCGCGGCCGGCGCCGAGCCGGGCCCGCCGCGGACGCGCCACCGCGACGACGCCGGCCGGCCGGTGTTCACCAACCGGCTGGCGCTGGAGTCCTCTCCCTACCTGCTGCAGCACGCCCACAACCCGGTGAGCTGGCGGCCCTGGGGCGACGAGGCCTTCGAGGAGGCGCGGCGCCTGCAGCGGCCGGTGTTCCACTCCGTCGGCTACTCCACCTGCCACTGGTGCCACGTGATGGAGGAGGAGTCCTTCGAGGACCTGGAGATCGCGAAGCTCCTCAACGAGCGCTTCGTCTGCGTGAAGGTGGACCGGGAGGAGCGGCCCGACGTCGACGCCGTCTACATGGCGGCGGTGCAGGCGCTCACCGGCGGCGGCGGCTGGCCCATGAGCGTCTGGCTGAACGCCGACCGCGAGCCCTTCTTCGGGGGGACCTACTTCCCGCCCCGCGACGGCGACCGGGGCGCGGCCCGGGGCTTCCTCACGCTGCTCCGGCTCATCGACGACCTGTGGGAGCGGGACCGGCTCCGGGCCTCGCACGCGGCCGGCGCCCTCGCCGGCGCGGTGCGGGTGGCGCTCGGCGCCGCCGGCGACCCGGCCGGCGCCGTCCCGGGGCCGGAGGCGATCGGGGCGGCGGTGGCCGCATGCGAGCGGATCTTCGACGGCCGGCACGGCGGCCTGCGCGGCGCCCCGAAGTTCCCCTCCAGCCTTCCGGTGAGGCTGCTCCTGCGACACCACCGGCGGACCGGCGAGGCCCGCTCCCTGGAGATGGCCGCCCTGACGCTGGAGCGGATGGCGGCGGGCGGCCTCATGGACCAGGTGGGCGGCGGCTTCCACCGCTACTCCACCGATCCGGAGTGGCTCGTCCCGCACTTCGAGAAGATGCTCTACGACAACGCGCTCCTGGCCCTCGCCTACGCCGAGGCCCACCAGGCCACCGGCCGTCTCGACTTCGCGCGGGTCGCCCGCTCCACGCTCGACTACCTCCTGCGGGAGATGGCCTCCCCCGAGGGGGCGCTCCACTCCGCCACCGACGCCGACTCGGAGGGCGCGGAGGGGCGGTTCTTCGTCTGGACCGAGCGCGAGATCCGCGAGCGCCTCGGCGCCGGGGCCGGGGACTTCGCCGCCTTCCACGGCGTCACCGCCGGGGGCAACTTCGAGGGGGCGAACGTCCTGCACGTCCCGCACCCGGACGAGGGGACCTGGGCGCGGCTCGCGGGCGCGCGGGAGCTCCTGCGCCGGGCGCGGGAGGAGCGGCCGCGGCCGCTCCGCGACGAGAAGGTGCTCGCCGCCTGGAACGGCCTGGCGCTCTCGGCGCTGGCGGGGGGCGGGTGGATCCTCGGCGAGCCGCGCTACCTCGAGGCGGCGGAGCGGATCGCCGCCTTCCTCCTCGGCCCGCTGCGCCCCGGCGGGCGCCTGCGCCGGAGCTGGACCGCGGGCCGGCTGGGCCCGCCGGCGTTCCTCGACGACCACGCCTTCGCCGCCCAGGGGCTCCTCGACCTCTTCCAGGCCACCTTCGAGCCGCGCTGGCTCGAGGCGGCGCGCGACCTCGCCCTGGAGACCGAGGCGCGCTTCGCCGATGCCGAGCGCGGCGGCTGGTTCGCGACGCCGGCCGACGGGGAGGCGCTGCTGGCGCGGCAGCGCCCGACCCACGACGGCGCCGAGCCGTCGGGGGCCTCGGTCGCGGTCCTCGTCGCCTTGCGCCTCGCGGCCCTCACCGGCGACGACCGCTGGCGCGATCGCGCCGACCGGGCGCTGCGGGCCCACGCGCCGACGCTGGCGGAGCGGCCCACGGCGCTCGCCGAGATGCTGCTGGCGCTCGACTTCCGCACCGACGCCCCCCGCGAGGTCGTGCTGGTGTGGCCCGAGGGGGAGCCGGCGCCCGCCGCGCTGCTCCAGGCGCTGCGAACGACCTGGGCGCCGAACAAGGTCGTCTGCGGCGCCGCCGAGGGGCCGGCGCTGGCGCGCCTCGCCGCCCTCGCCCCCGTCGCCGCCGGGAAGCGCTGCCTCGACGGGCGGCCGACCGCATACGTCTGCGAGCAGGGAAGCTGCCGGCTCCCGGTGCACGAGCCCGCGGCCCTGGCGGCGCAGCTGCGAGAGGTGAGGCCGTACCGCTAGGGGGCAGGTCAGGGCTGGAACACGAGCGGCAGCCCGCCCTTGGCGCCGCCGACGATGACGATCTTGGTGTTGGGGCTCTCGGCGATCTTGGAGGTGGCCTCGATCCCCTTGTACTGCAGGTACTCGGCGGTGAGGCCCTGGCGCACGATGGTCTGGTACTTGGCGATGCCCTCGGCCTCGATCTGCTTGCGCTGCGCCTCCTGCCGCTCCTTGTCGAGCGTGAAGCGCATCTTCTGGGAGCGCTGCTCCTCGGCGAGCTTGTCGGCGATGGCCAGCTTGATGGCCTCGGGGAGCTCGACGTCGCGGATCAGGATGGCCTCGATGACCACGTGCTTGCCGGAGAGCGCCTTCAGGACCTCGTCGAAGATCTGGCGCTCGATCTCCTCGCGCTTCGTCGAGTAGATCTCGTCGGGCGCGTAGCGGCCGAACACCTTGCGCGCCTCGCTGCGCACCACCGGGGCGACGACGATCTCGGCGAAGTGGGGCCCCATCTGCGTCTGCAGCTCGTAGAGCTCGTCGGGCTTGGGCCGGTAGCGGACGCTGGCGTCGACGCGTATCGCCAGCCCGTTGTTCGAGAGCACCGAGAGGCTCTCCTTGAGCTCGTGCACCCGCATGTCGTAGGGGATGATCCCGTTCCAGATGGGCATGAGGTGCATCCCCTCGCCGAGCACCTTGCGGCTCGTCCCGCCGCCGAGCGTCTCGAAGACGATGCCAGCGTGCCCGGACTGCACCACCGGGCAACGGCAGCCGGGGAGGAAGGGGCCCGCTGCGAGCAGGGCCCAGGTCAAGGTGAGCTTGCGCATCGTGCGGCCCTCCGGTGCGGCGCAGTGTAGCCCTCGCGAGGCCTCCCGCCGCGCGGAATCGGCGAGCCGCCCTCCGGCGGCGAGCCGGATCGTTGACACCCGCGAAAACCCGACGTTAACCTCGTCCCGGTCGGGTGCCCCGGCCCCAGGAGGTTCCATGCGCCGCACGCTGGCGCTCTGCGCCGCCGCCGCCGTCCTACGCGCCGCCCCGGCGGCCGCCGACCCCATGGACCTGAACCTGGAAAGGCTCGGCGCCCCGGCGGCGTCGGTCTGGTCCACCGTGGCCTCGCGCGTTTGCGCCGCCAGCCCGGGCTCGCCCGCGTGCGCGCTGACCGCGGCCGACGCCGCCACGCTGGCGAGCGAGTCCTCCATCCGCTACCGCCACCTCGTCCTCCAGCTCGGCCTGGGGCTCACCTCCTTCACGCTCACCGAGCCCACCACGACCGGCATGATCGGGTTCAACGTCGGCATGGAGGGGGCCGTCGCCCAGGTGAAGCACGCCGACGGCAACTGGACGCAGCCCAGCGCCTCGATCTCGCCCCCGGTCTCCGCCTGGCCGGTGCGCGGGCAGCAGCCGACCTGGCTGCGGCTCGGCGCCCTCCACGTCCAGAAGCCCATGCCCTACGGCTTCGAGCTGGGCGGTCGGATGATCTACGTGAACCAGAGCCAGATGGCGGCGATGCAGCTCGAGCTCCGCTGGGTGGCGGTCGAGCGCTGGGGCTCCTGGCCCGACCTGGCGGTGCGCGCCGCCTTCACCCGCCTCTTCGGCCAGCGCGACCTCGAGCTCAACGTCGTCGACGTCGACGCCTCGGTCGGCAAGCGCTTCGGGGTCGGCGGGACGCTGGCGCTCATGCCCTACGCGGCGATCCGCGCCTCGATGATCGGCGCCAAGACGCTCCCCATCGCCTTCGGGCCCACCACCGGGACCTGCGCCAGCTCCACCTGCTACCCCGACGTCCGGACGCCGGCCGAGGCCGTCGCCACCACCGTCCCCTTCCCCGACGTGAAGTTCTTCGACCACCTGGTGTGGCGCGCCTCGCTCGGCGCCCGCCTGCAGTCCGGCGCCTTCACCCTCGGGGTCGAGACCACCTACCAGCCGTCGAAGAGCCTGGGCGCGGCCGAGAACGGCCAGCTCGCGGCGACGACGCTGCCCGCGTCGTTCGCGGCGGCCTTCCGGCTGGGGTTCGACTTCTAGCGGAACGAGGCCCGCGCCCCGGCCCCTTCGCGCACGCCGGAGGCCCCCGCGGCGGCCGCGCGGCCGGCCTCACCGCCCCGTCGCGCGCCGCACCACCTCCCGCGCCATCCCCGGGGCGTTGCTGACCACGCCGTCGGCCCCGGCGCGGGCCAGGCGCGCCACCTCGCCGGGGTCGTCGACGGTCCAGACGTTGACCGCGAGGCCGCGCCGCTTCCAGGCGGCGATGCGCCCGTCGGTGGCGAGGCGGACGTCGGGGTGCACCGCCGAGGGGCGCAGCGCGGCGCCGAGCCACTCCCGCAGCTCCCAGGCCTGGTCGGCGGCGAAGAGGACGCCGGCGGCGACGCGGGGCGCGGCGATGCGGAAGGCGCCGAGGAGCGCGAGGTCGAACGACGACACCAGGGCCCGCTCCTCGGCGCGGTGGGCGGCGAGGAGGCGGCCCACCGCCGCGGCCAGCCTCGGGTCGCCGACGCCGTCCGACTTCAGCTCCACGTTCACGACGGCCCGAGGGAAGGCGTCGAGCACGTCGGCGAGCCGGGGGATGCGCTCCCCGCGGTGGCGCGGGCCCCTCCAGCTCCCGGCGTCGAGGGCGCGCAGCTCCCCCCAGGAGAGGTCGCGCACGTCCCGGGGCACGCCGGCGGTGCGCTGCGCGCTGGAGTCGTGGATCACCACCGGCTCGCCGGAGTCGCAGCGCCACACGTCGAGCTCGAAGCCGTCCGCGCCCTGGGCCATCGCCAGGTGGAAGGCGGCGAGCGTGTTCTCGGGCGCGTCCGCGCTCGCGCCCCGGTGGCCCAGGACCAGGGGGCGATCGGAAAGGCGCGGCGGGGACGGCGGCACGTTTCCTCGGCTCCGCGCGGCCGGGCGCGATGGCGCCCCGCGGCGCTGGCCGTTATGCTAGCGTGCAATGCGCATGGGAATCGGCGAAATCCTCGTCATCCTGGTCGTCGTCCTCCTCATCTTCGGGGCGAACAAGATCCCGCAGCTGGGCGACGCTCTGGGCAAGGGGATCCGCAACTTCAAGAAGGCGACGCGCGACGACGACTCCATCGACGTGACACCCGAGCGCAAGGCGCCGGGCCAGCTCCCGTCCGCCACGCCCGCGGCCTCGGCCCAGCCGAGCCCGTCCGAGGCCAAGAAGGCCTAGGCCAGCCTCTCCCGGAGGTCCAGGAGCCGCTCCGCGGTCGCCCGGAGCAGCACGTGCACCGTGCCGTCGGCCGCGATCTCGGCGAGCTCGCGCTGCCCGAGGGTGGGGAGGATCTTGAGGCCGAGCTCGGTGTCGGCGTACGGGTTCCGCGCCAGCGCCAGCGCCACCCGCGGCCTGGTGCGCCAGCGGCGGTCGTCGTAGAGGCAGCGCAGCGTCTCCGGCCGGCAGGGGCGCCGTGCCGCCAGGCGGACCGCGAAGGCCTCGGTGAGGCGCGGGTTGCGAAGCAGCTCCCGCACCACCACCGGCTCGCCCTCGGCGGCCAGGCGGGCCAGCAGGTCGGGGTCGCGGTGCGTCCGGGCGAGCGACTTCTTGTGGCCCAGCGTGAGCGCGGCGAGGCGCGGGTCGCGGTCGCGCGGCTCCTCCCAGGCGAGGTGCGGGCGCGGAGCGAGGAGCATCGCCGCGACCTCGTCGAGCCCGCGAGCCGCCGCCGCGCCGTAGATGGCCTGGCGCGCCCCGTAGGGCACGTGCCCCTCGGCGATGGCGCGGCCCATGGCGGCGACCGCCTGCGGCTGGCCTGCGGCGGCGAGGTCCACGAGCGCGCCCACCGCCTCGGCCGCCAGCCCCGGCTCCATGGCGGCGAGGGCCCGAGCCGCTGCCCGCGTCCGCAGGGTTCCCTCCTCCAGCGCCCGGAGCCGGGTGGCGATCGCCCGGGCCGCCTCCCGCGCCGCCGGAGAGGTGGGCCTTCCGCGCGGCGGCATCCCTACCCCGGCCCGGGCAGCGCGGTGAGGCGTACGTCCAGGCCGCGCAGATCCGCCGGGTAGTCCCAGAGCACCACGACGAAGGGCCGCGCCTCCCCGGGCTCCATGGCGCCCTGGGCCCGCTCCGCCAGCGCGGCGCGCAGCCGCTCGGTCTCGGCCGGCCCGGTGAGCGACCAGATCTCCTCGGGCGTCGGGGTGACGCCCGCGACGCCGACGGCCCGGGCCACCGCCCGGTCGCCGTCGACGAGCTCGACGCGGACCAGGACCGGCCCGGGCAGGGTGGCGCGCGCCACCAGCTGCCCGCGGACGAAGAGGACCGGCTTCCCGCGAACGGTGTCGTAGAGCCCGCTCGACACGCCCTGCATCGCCACGGTGGCCTGTCGCCGCGCCGCGAGGACCTTGGCGAGGTCGCGCAGCGGGTGGCCCTCGGAGATCCAGAGCGCGTAGAGCGCGGCCGCGACGGCGAGGAGCAGCGCCAGGGACAGCGAGTTCAGGACCATGGACGCGATGCGGGGCCGGTGATCCGGCTGCTCCGCGGTCCCCGGCGGGGGCGTCCGGCCGCGCGCCCCCGCGGGCACGGCCGACGCCGGCGCCGCCGTCACCGCGGCCGAGGCCGTCGCCTCGGTGCGGGCCGGCGGCGGAGGGGGCGGAGGCGCCGCCGGAGGAGGCGGAGGGGCTTCGTCGCGCTGCTCGTCCACCTCGAGTCCCGATGGCCCGGGCGTGCGAAAGTCCGCGCGCGCAGGGTCCGCGAGCGCCCTGAGCGCCGGGGGGGGCGGCGTGGGCTGGCGGCGGACGAAGTCCTCGAGCGCCAGGCCGCCGGTCCCGGCGCGGGAGGAGGAAGCGAAGGGGTCGTTGGCCGGCGGGGCGGCGAAGGGAACCGGCGGGGGAGTGGCCCCGGCGGCGCCGGCCGGCGGCGCGAAGGGGTCGGACGGCGGCGGCGTGCTCGAGTAGAGAGCGGCCGTGTTCCCCGCGAACGGGTCGACGGGAGCGGACGGCGCGAAGGGATCGGCCCCGGGCGCGGACGGGGGGAGCGGTGGCGGGGTCGGCAGCGGCGGCGGCCGGGCCGCCGGCGGCGGGGGCGCGAAGGGGTCGGCGGAGAGGTCGAGGTCGATGCCGCCAGGCGGCGGGGGAAGGGGCGGCGCCGCGGCCTCCGCCGGCGGCGCGCCGT
>DATBLK010000022.1:0-30559 GCA_036555405.1 Anaeromyxobacteraceae bacterium | reverse complement strand
CGGGCCGTGGTCGTGGCAGGGCTGGCACTCGAGGCCCAGCGAGACGAACGCGTCCCGGGGCCCGGCGAGGTGCCGCGCCGCCGCGGTCGGGCCGAAGATGGCCGCGGTGGGCCGGCCGAGGGCGCGGGCGCAGTGGACCAGGCCGGTGTCGCCGCCCACCACCGCGTCGCAGCGGGCCAGGAGGGCCACCGCCTCCTCCACGGCGTTGCCGGTGGTGTCGCGAACGTCGCCGCCCGCCAGGGCGGCGATGCGCCCGGCCAGCTCCCGGTCCGCGGGGCCGCCCAGCACCAGCGCGGTGCCGCCCATGGCCCGGGCCAGAGCGGCGAAGCGCTCCGCTCCCCAGCGCTTCGTCTCCCACTCGGCGCCGGGGACGATCCCCAGCACCGGGCGCGCCGCGCCGGCGAGGACCCGCCCGGCGTAGGCGGCGTGCTCCGGCGGCGCCCGCAGGGCCAGGGCCGTGTCGCCGGGTGCGCCCACCCGCGCCGCGAGCCGCAGGCCCCGCTCCACGAAGGGGCGCGAGCGGTCGAGCGGGAGCCGCTCCGAGCAGAAGGGGGCGTAGCCCACGCGCCGCGGGATCGCCGCGAGCCGCGCCAGGAGGCCGGCGCGCAGGCCGTAGTGCGACACCAGCGCCAGGTCGAAGCGGCCGCGGAGCCGCCGCGCCGCGCGGAGGAGCCCGGCCGGGCCGCGGTCGGCGCCGCGCTTGTCGAAGACCACGACCTCGTCGCAGCCCGGCAGCAGCCCGGCCGCCGGGGCGCCGCGCGGCGTCGCCACCACCGCCACCCGCCCCTCGGGCCAGCGCGCCTTGAGCGCCCGGACGGCGGGGCCGAGGAAGACGGCGTCGCCGAGGAAGGCGGGGTGGACGACGAGGGCGCGCACGCCGCCGGGCGGCGGCCCCTCAGGGGAGCGGCCGCGCCTCCTCGATCAGCATCACCGGGATGCCGTCGTCGATGCGGTAGACGAGGCGGCAGCGCTGGCAGTGGATCTCCCCCCGCTCCTCGTGGAAGTCGAGGCCGCCCTTGCACTTCGGGCAGGCCAGGATCTCCTTGAGCTCGGGCGCCAGCGCCATGCGCCCACTTATACACCGGCGCGGGGAAGGGAGCGCAGGCCCTCGAGGAAGGCCTCGACCTCGGCCGCCCGCCTCTCCTCGCCGTGCAGCTCCAGGGCGCGCGCCCGCCCGGCGGCGCCCATGGCCCGCGCCCGGGCCCGGTCCCCGAGGATCTCGGCGAGCGCGCCGGCGAGGCCGGCCACGTCCCCCTCGTCCACCAGGCGCCCGGTGACGCCGTCGACCACCGTCTCGGCGGGCGCGCCGAAGCGGTAGGCGACCGCCGCCCGCCCGCAGGCCATCGCCTCGAGGAGGGCCCGGCAGGTTCCGTCGTTGCCCTCGGCGAGCAGCACCTTGGCGTCGAGGGTCCGGTAGGCGGCGGCGAGCTCCGGGCCGGTCCGGTAGCCGGCGAAGACCACGCGCCCCTCGAGGCCGGACCCGGCGACGAGGGCCCGGAGCGCATCCAGCCCCTCGCCGCGGCCGACGACCACCAGGCGCGCCTCGGGCATCCCGGCGGCGACGGCGCGGAAGGCCTGGAGGAGCTCGCCGTGGCGGCGGTCCGGCTTCACCCGCGCGACGATGCCGGCCGCGGGCTGGCCGGGCGCGAGGCCGAGCTCGGCGCGGAGGTCGGGCCCCTCGGGGGCGAAGGCGGCGGGGTCCACCGCGCCGCGGCTCGCCAGCACCCGCCGCGGGTCCACCCCGAACCGCTCCACCAGGAGCCGGGCGTGGGCCCGGCAGACCGCCACCAGGCCGTCGGTGCGCCGGTGGACGAGCCCCTGGAACGGCCGCGGCCGCAGCGAGCGCGCCGAGTGGACGGTGCGCACGAGCCTGACCCCGGGGAGACCGCGGAGCGCCAGCAGCGCCAGGGCGTGGTCGTTCGAGAAGTGCGCGTGGACGAGGTCGAGGTCGCGCGCCAGCCGGCGCAGGCGGCCCGCGTCGCCGAGGTGGGCGAGCGGCCCGGCCCTGGTGGAGAGGGCGAGGTCGCCCCTCACCGGGAGGCCCAGGGCGCGGAGCCGGTCGCGGAGGTCGCCGGGCCGGCGCGAGTCGACCGCGACCTCCACCCGGTGGCCGCGCCGCTGCAGGGCTCGAGCCACCGAGGCCATGGGCTCGGCCGGCCCGGTCCAGACCGGCGAGGAGAGGAGCTCGAGGATGCGCAATCTCACTCCAGGAGCTCGTAGTTCCGGTACTCGCCGACCCGGATCCCGGTGGCGAGCTCGAGGAGGTCGAGGAGGTCGGTGCGCAGGCTGCCGGGGCGGAGCCAGCGCGGCCTGGGCTCGAAGGGCCAGTCGGCCCGCTCCACCCATTCGCGCATCGGGCCGGGGTGGGTGCCCTGGAAGCGGCGTACCTTCTCGCCGACGTCGTAGGCGAAGCCGCGGCGCAGGAAGCGCTCGGTCGCCTCGGCCCCGTGGTAGTAGCGCTGCATCTCGGCGAGCTTCAGGAGCTGCTCGTCCGGCGGGCGGACCCAGCCGTAGTGGTACATCCGCGCCCCGGAGCGGAGCACCCCGGGCTTGCGCGCCGCCTCGTCGGGCCGCCCCACGCGGAAGCCCTGGGCGTCGCGCCAGGAGCGGACGCCGCGGCGCAGCTTCACGGCGCGGACCTCGCGCCGGTACCACTTGCGCGAGACGCCGACGGTGTGGAACGAGCCGTAGAAGTGGACGTAGTCGAAGAGGAGCCCGTCGGCGCGCGCGTCGCCGTGGAGCCGCTCCAGGGCGGCGCGGAGGCGCTCGTGGTCCTCCTCGTGGATCGCCTCGTCGGCCTGGACGTAGACCGCGACGTCGCCGCTGCAGCGCTCGAGCGCGATGTCGGTCTGCTGGGCGAGCACCCGCCCGCGCTCCGTGACCGCGTCGTCCCAGCGCGACTCGACGACCACGATCTTCGGGTCGCCCAGGGAGCGGACGAGGTCCAGCGTGCCGTCGGAGGAGACGCCGACGTTCACGACCATCTCGTCGACGAGCGGAAGGACGGAGCGGATGGAGGGGACGACCGGGTAGCGCAGGCGGACGGCGTCACGGACGAAGGTGAAGCCGCTGGCTCGCATCGGCTACCTGAGCTTCCTCAGCGTCTCCAGCATCTCCGTCGTCGAGTGGTCCTTGGGATCCCCGGCGACCGCCACCCTGCCTCCGTAGGCCCTCACCTCCTCGGCCTCGGGGATCGTCTCGGGCGTGTAGTCGGTGCCCTTCACCTGGACGTCGGGGCGGAGCGCGCGGATCACCGGCACGACGTCCGGGCTCCCGAAGAGCACCACGTGGTCCACGCAGGCCAGCCCGGCGACGATCTCGGCGCGCTCCGCCTCCGGGACCACCGGCCGCCCCGGCCCCTTGCCCAGCGTCCGCGCCGAGGCGTCGTCGTTCACGGCCACCACCAGCAGGTCGGCGAGGGCGCGGGCGCCCGCCAGGTACCGCAGGTGGCCCACGTGGAAGAGGTCGAAGACGCCGTTCGCGAGGGCGATGGTCCGGCCGGCCGCGGTGGCCTCGGCCCGGAGCCGCGGGAGGTCCTCGAGGCGCAGCCGGCGCTCCACGCTACCCCCTCATCTCGGCAAGCAGCTCGGCGCGGCTGGCGGTGGCGGTGCCGGGCTTGCCCACCACCAGGGCCCCGGCGACGTTGGCGATGCGAGCGGCGGCGGGCGGCGTGGCGCCCGCGGCCAGCGCCGCGCAGTAGCTCGAGGCCACGGTGTCGCCGGCGCCGGTGACGTCCACCGCCTCGGCGCTCCCGTGCGCCGGGACGTGGAGCGGCGGCTCGCCGGGCCGGAACAGGGACATCCCGTGCCGTCCCCGGGTGACGAGGAGCTGGTCGCAGCGCAGCCGGACCAGGAGGCGCCGCGCCGCGCGCTCCAGCGCGCCCGGCGCCTTCAGGGAGACGCCGGCGGCCGCCTCCATCTCCGGCTCGTTCGGCTTCAGCATGGTGAGGCCGGCGAACTCGCCGATGCGGTAGCGCGAGTCGGCGCACACCGGCAGGCCCGCCCGGCGCAGGCGGCGCAGCGCCTCGACGGCGCGGCCGTCGAGCGCGCCCGACCCGTAGTCGCTCGCCAGCACGGCGTCGGCCCGCCGGCCCAGCCTCTCGAGATCGCGGACCAGCCGGGCGCGGGCCCTGGCCGGGAGCGGCTCGTCCGGAGCGCGGTCGACGCGCAGCATCTGCTGGCGCCGCGTGGAGCGGCCGCCCGCGAGGATCCGGGTCTTGGCCTCGGTGGACCGGCCCCGGAGGCGCTGCAGGGCCGCGACCTCGACGCCGGCGGCGGCGAGCCGCTCCAGCAGCGCGTCGCCGAGCGCGTCGGCGCCCACGGCCCCCACGGCCCGGACCCGCACCCCCAGCGCCGCCAGGTTCAGGGCCGCGTTCCCGGCGCAGCCCGGCTTCAGCTCCGAGGACTCCCAGCGCACGATCAGCACCGGCGCCTCGCGGCTGATGCGCTCGGTCTCGCCGTAGACGTACTCGTCGGCGACGAAGTCGCCGACCACCACGACCTCGGCGCCGGAGAAGCGCTCCACCACGCCGGCGAGCGCCGCCAGCCCTTCGCCGCCCGGGAGCCGTCGCATGGCGGCATTCCCTACCGCGGCCCGGCGCGGAGCGTCAATCTTCGGGCCGCGTCTTCCAGCGCCGGTGGAGCCAGTACCAGCGGTCGGGGTAGGCCCGGACCCGGCGCTCCAGCCGGTCGTTGAGCTCCTGCATGAAGGCGAGGACGTCGGCCTCCCGGTCCCCGCTGCGGCGTGGCTCGAAGGGCCCCTCGATGATCGCCCGGTAGCGCCCTTCCCCGTCCGGCACCGCCACCGCGAAGACCACACGGGCGCCGTGGCGCATCGCCAGGTAGGCGGGGGTGGGGGAGGTCGCGGCCGGGACGCCGAAGAAGGTGGGGAAGACGGCGCGGCGCCGCGGCATGTTCTGGTCGATGACGTAGCCGAGGATGCGCCCCTGGCGCAGCGCCCGCAGCGCCGCCTTCAGGGTCTCCCCCTTCCTCACCTCCAGCTCCTCGACGCCGGCGCCGGCGCGGGTGCGCTTCACCAGCGCGTCGGCCCCGGTGCGCGCCTGGTGGCGGCTGATGCTGGAGATGGGAAGCCCGAGGAGCGCCGTCCCCGCCTGGAGGAGCTCCCAGTTGCCGAAGTGGGCGGTGCAGACCACCACCCCCTGCCCGCGGGCGCGCGCCTCCTGGATGATCTCCAGTCCCTCGAAGGTGAGGGCCCGCTCGAGCTCGGCGGGCGCCATCCGCGGTACCACCAGGAACTCGGCCGCCATCCGGCCCAGGTTGCGGTAGGTGCGCCGGGCGATGTCGAGGCGCTCCGCCTCGCCTTTCTCCGGAAAGGCGGTTCTCAGGTTCGCGAGCACGACGCGGCGCCGGACCCGCAAGGCCCAGGCGACCCAGGCGAGCGCCGCGCCGGCCGCGTAGACCCAGCTGCGCGGGAGCCAGCCGACGAGGCGCGCGATCACCGAGGACCCCCCCGCGGCGCGGCCGAGGGCCACGCCGCCAGCGCGCGGTCCAGGGCCTCGGCCAGGATCTCTTCCCCCCTCACCACCTCGGCCTCGATGCGCACGACGCGGAGCATCCCCTCCCCCGCCCAGCGCGCCGGGAGCCGCACCGCGTCCTTCTCCGTCGCGACCACCTGGTCGCACCCGGCGGCGCGACCTGCGGCGAAGGCCTCCTCCAGCTCTCCGTCGGTGAAGAGGTGGTGGTCGCGGAAGAACCGCACCGCCGCCACCGACGCTCCCATCCCCTCCACGGTGCGCCGGAAGCCGCCGGGCCGGGCCAGGGCGGCGAGGAGCAGCACCCGGCGGCCCGCGAGCGCGGCGGGCCCGAACGACCGGCCCCCGCCGCCGTCGACGACGTCCACGGCCGCGTGGCGCGACTCCACCGGCGGCCGGCCGGTGGCGGCGGCGGCCAGGGCGCGGAGCCGCCCCAGCGCGTCGGGCGCCGCCTGATCGACGCGCGAGAGCCAGGCCAGGCCGGCGCGGTCGAGGGCGCCGAGCCCTTCGCGGTTCGGCCCGCGCGGCAGGAGCCGCCCGTTCCCGAAGGGGTTCGCGGCGTCGAGCACCACCAGGTCGAGGTCGCGCCACAGCGCCCGGTGCTGGAACCCGTCGTCGAGGACCAGGGCGTCGGCGCCCAGGGCCTCCACCGCCCGGCGCGCCAGCGGAGCGCGCCGCGGCCCGCAGAGGACGGCGGCGCCGGGCAGCCGCCGCGCCAGCAGGAGGGGCTCGTCGCCCGCGTCGGCGGCGCCGAGCAGGACCCGCCGCCCGTCGCTCACCACCCGCGCCTCCCGGCGCGTCGCGCGGTAGCCGCGGGAGAGGACCGCGACCCGGCGCCCGCGGGACTGGAGGCGCCGCGCCACGGCGATGGCCGCGGGCGTCTTCCCGGCGCCGCCCACCGCCAGGTTGCCCACCGAGATCACCGGCGCGCCGGCCCGCTCCGCGGCCAGGAGCCCGGCGCGGTAGAGACCGGCCCGGAGCGCCGCGCCGGCGCGGAAGATCGCCTCGGCGAGGGCCAGCGGCGCGAGCAGCGCCCGGGCGCCGGCGGGCTCCTGCTCGCGCCACCACATCGCCTCGAGCGCGCTCACCCCAGCATCTCCCGCGCCGCGGCGGCCACGGTGTCGGCGCCGAGGTCGCCGAGGCAGCGGTGGTGGCCCTCGGGGCAGATCTCGCCGCCGTGGTTGGAGCAGGGAGCGCAGGGGAGGCCCAGGGTGAGGGCGCGGCCCGGCGGGGCCGGCGCCCAGCGCACCGGCGAGGTCGGGCCGAAGAGCGCCAGGGCGGGCGTGCCCACGGCGCCGGCGAGGTGCACCGGCCCCGAGTCGCAGGCGACGAGGAGCCGGCACAGCGCCAGGGCCGCCGCCAGCCCGTCGATGGGGAGCGGCGAGAGGTCCGCGGCCACCGGGGCGCGGGCGGCGGCGCGGAAGGCGGCGAAGGCCTCGCGGTCCGCGGGTCCGCCGGCGAGCACGACGCTGGCCCCGTGCGCGGCCAGGGCGTCGGCCACCGCGGCGAAGCGCTCGGCGGGCCAGCGCTTCGTCGCCCACCGCGCTCCCGGGGCGATGGCCACCACCGGGCCGCGCACGCCCGCCAGCGCGTCGGCGGCCACCGCCCGGGCCGTGCGCGAGAGGTGCACCCGCAGCGGCCCGGGGCCGGCGACGCCCAGCGGCGCCAGGGCCTCGGCGTAGAGCGCGGTGGCGTGGGCCCGCGAGAGCGGCCGGTCGCTGCCGAGGAGCGCCAGGAGGGCGCGGCCGGCGCTGCGGCGCCGGAAGGTGAGGCGGCGCGGCGCCGCGGCGCGGGCCACCAGCCGGCTCCGGAACTTGTTCTGGAGGTCGATGGCGACGTCGAAGCGCCGCCGGAGCCGGTCGCGGAGCGCCACCGCGCTCGAGGGACCGTCGCGCTCGATGCGGTGCACCGCCGCGAGCTCGGGCAGCCCCTCGAGGAGCGGCGCGTAGAGCGGGTCGGTGACCCACTCGATGGCCGCCGCCGGAAACCTCTCGCGGAGCGGCCCGAGCACCGAGGTGGCGAGCACCACGTCCCCGAGGGCGCTGTAGCGGAGGACCAGGACGCGCGAGACCATCGGTCCTCAGGCGGCGGCCCGGCCACCCGGGAGGAGCCGGAGCATGTGCTCGACGTTCCGGGCGCTGGCGCCGCGGATGGAGGTCACCGCCTGCCGGGCGAGCGCGCCCAGCTCGTCGATCTTCTCGGGCCGGGCCAGGAGCTCGCTCGCCACCTTGAGGAGCTGCTCCGGGTTGGGCACCTGGATGCCGCCCCGGCCCACCAGGACCTGCACGCTGTCCTTGAAGTTCTCCATGTGCGGCCCGAAGAGCACGGGCTTCCCCTGCCCGGCCGGCTCGAGGACGTTCTGGCCGCCGCGGGTGACGAAGCTGCCGCCCACGAACACCAGGGTCGCGAGGCGGTAGGCGGCGGCCAGCTCGCCGATGGTGTCCAGCACCGTCACCGGGGCGCTTCCGGCGGCGGCGCCGGCGCTGCGGAGCCGCGCCGGGAGGCCGGCCGCCGCCGCCAGGGCCAGGATGCGGCCGGCCCGCTCCACGTAGCGCGGCGCCAGCACCAGGCGGAGGGCCGGCCAGCGGCGCCGGAGCTCCCCGTAGACCTCGAGGACGATCTCCTCCTCGCCCTCGTGGGTGGAGCCGGCCATGAAGACCGGCGCCGCGGGCTCGAGCCCCATCTCGTCGCGCAGCGCCGCGTCTCGCTCCGTGGGCACGTCGAGCACCAGGGCGTCGAACTTGGTGTTGCCCGTGACCCAGACCCGGTCCGGGGCGGCGCCGAGCTGCAGGGCCCGCTCCGCCTCCTCGTCGGAGCGCATGAGGAGCAGGTCCATGGACTCGAGGGGGTTGCCGATGGCCCGGAAGAGCGCCCGGTAGCGCGCCAGCTTCTCCGGGTCGAAGCGCCCGTTCGTGAGGGCCACGCGGGCGCCGGAGCGGCGCGCGGCGCGGATGAGGTTGGGCCAGATCTCGGTGTACTCGAGGACCAGGAGGTCGGGCCGGAGGCGCGCCGCCGCCCGGCGCGTCGCCAGGCCCACGTCGTAGGGGGCGTAGAGCACGACGTCGGCCTCGCGAAGCTTCTGGCGCGCCATCTGCAGCCCGCTGTTGGTGACGGTGCTGACCACGGCGCAGGCCCCGGGGAGGCGGGTCTTGAGCTCCTTCAGCATGGGGTGGAGCGAGAGGAGGTCGCCGGCGCTGGCCCCGTGGAACCAGACCCGCGGCCGGCCGGAGCCGGCGTCGAAGGTGGCGCGGTACAGGCCCAGGCGCGAGGGGATGCCGTGCCGGAGCTTGGGGTGGAAGAGGAGCACCGGCAGGAGCGCGATCAGCGCGACCCAGCTGGCGATGGCGTAGACGAGGTGCAATCGGGCCACTTCTACCGAGGCGTCGGACGACCCGCAAGGATGCAGGGCACCGGCGAAGGCGCCGTCAGGCCGAGGCCCGCGCCTCCTCGCCGCCCTGCGCGATGCCGTAGAGCCGGGCGTACTCGCCGCCGCGGGCCAGCAGCTCCTCGTGCCGTCCCGCCTCGACGATGCGGCCGCCGGAGAGGACCACGATCCGGTCGGCGCCGCGGACGGTCGAGAGCCGGTGGGCGATGACCAGGGTGGTGCGGCGCCCGGCCCCGCCGCCGAGGCCCATGAGGTCGTCGAGCGCCCTCTGCACCTCCCGCTCGCTCTCGGCGTCGAGCGCGCTGGTCGCCTCGTCGAGGACCAGGATGGGCGCGTCCTTCAGGAAGGCGCGGGCGATGGCGATGCGCTGGCGCTGCCCGCCGGAGAGGAGGGCGCCGCGCTCCCCGATGACGCTGTCGTAGCCCCCCGGCAGGGCGCGGATGAAGCCGTCGGCGTGGGCCAGCCGGGCGGCGCGCTCCACCTCGGACAGGGGCAGGTCGGGCCGGCCGTAGGCGATGTTGGCCCGGACGGTGTCGTTGAAGAGCACCGTGTCCTGGGTGACGATGGCGATCTGGGCCCGGAGGCTGTGGAGCGCGACGTCGCGCAGGTCGACCCCGTCGACCAGGACGCGGCCGCCGACGGGGTCGTGGAAGCGGGGCAGGAGGTTCGCGAGCGTGGTCTTGCCGCCGCCCGAGGGGCCCACCAGCGCGACCACCTCGCCCTTGCGGACCGCCAGGTCGACGCCGTCGAGCACCTGGCGCTCGCCGTCGTAGCTGAAGTCCACGCGCTCGAGGCGGATCTCGCGCGCGAAGGGGGCCAGCGCGGCGGTCGCGAGGTCCCGGACGTCGCTGCGCGCGTCCAGGACCTCGAAGAGCCGTTCGGCCGCGGCCGCGCCCTGGAGGGAGATCTGTCCCACCTTCCCGATGGACTTCACCGGCTGGTAGAGCATGAGCACCGCGGTGACGAAGGAGAAGAACTTCGCGGCGGCGAGCTCGCCGGCCAGGATGCGGCCGCCCACCCACCAGATGGCGAGCGAGAGGCCCGCCGCCGCCATGACCTCCATGAGCGGCGAGGAGATGCCCCGCACCGCGAAGCTGCGGCGGCCGATCCGGACCCAGCGGCGGTTCTCCTCCTTGAACCGCCGCGACTCGTAGGCCTCCATCCCGAAGGCCTGCACCACCCGCATCCCGGCGATGGCCTCCTGCACCAGCTCGGCGATGCGGCCCAGCGTGCTCTGCGACTGGAGGGTGACGCTCTTCAGCCGCCGGGCGAAGCGGACGATGGGGAACAGCGTCACCGGCACGGCGACGAAGGCCATGAGCGAGAGGCGCCAGTCGAGGAGGAAGCAGTAGACCAGCATCACCGCCACGGTGAGCCCGTCGCGGATGTAGGTCGCCACCGCGTTCGACACCGCCACCTCCACCGCCTGGACGTCGGCCGAGAAGCGGCTCATGAGGTCGCCGGAGTGGCGCCGGGCGAAGAAGGACGGCGAGAGGCCCAGGAGGTGGTCGAAGAGCGCCGTGCGGACGTCGGCGACCACCCGCTGGCCCACCATGCCCATGAGGTAGTGCTGCCCGAAGAAGGCCAGCCCCTTCACCAGGGCGACGGCGGTGATGACGACGGGCAGCAGCGCCAGCACCCGCAGCCGGTCCGCGCTCGACACCCAGCCGTCGAAGTCGAGCGCCCGCGGCAGGTACCTCCCCAGCCCGGCCACCGCCTGCGCGCGCCCGGTGAAGAGGAACTCGAGGATCGGGCCGAGCAGGCTCACGTAGGCGGCGCTCGCCAGGGCCAGCACCACCATGCAGCCCATGGCCGCCGCGAAGCGGGCCCGGTAGGGCGCGACGAAGCGCAGCAGGCGGAAGTAGGCGCCCAAGAGCGGTGATTCTAGTTCATTCGCCCCCGCCCTACTCCTCCACGCCCTTCACCTTCCCCTCGGCGCGCCGCCGCTCGATGATCTTCTGGGCGATGGGCGGCGGAACCGGGTCGTAGTGGCTGTGCTCCATCGTGAACCAGCCGGCGCCCTGGGTCAGGGAGCGGAGCTCGGCGTCGTAGCTCATCGCCTCGGCGTGGGGACAGAGCGCCCGCACCAGCACGCCGCGGGCGGTGGGCTCCATGCCCTGCACCCGCGCCCTCCGGCTGTTCAGGTCGCCCATGACCGCGCCCACGTACTCCTCCGGGACGCGCACCTCGAGCTTCATCACCGGCTCGAGGAGGATGGGCCGGGCCTCGAGCACCGCCTTCTTGAAGGCCAGCGAGCCCGCCACCTGGAAGGCCATGTCGGAGCTGTCGACGTCGTGGTAGCTGCCGAAGACCAGCTTGGCCTGGAAGTCGACCACCGGGTAGCCGGCCAGCGGCCCGGCGGCCATCGCCCCCCGGACCCCCTTCTCCACCGAGGGGATGAACTGGCGCGGGATGGCGCCGCCCACGATGGCGTCCTCGAACTCGAAGCCCTCGCCGCGGCCCCGGGGGTGCAGCTCGACGTGGCAGTCGCCGTACTGGCCGTGGCCGCCGGTCTGCCGCTTGAACTTCCCCTGGGCCTTGGCGCTCGTGGTGATGGTCTCGAGGTAGGCGGCCTGGGGAACCGCCAGCGCGATCTCGACGCCGTGCTTGCGCTTGGCCCGCTCCACGGTGACCTCGATGTGCGCCTGCCCCATCCCCCGGAGCAGGAGCTCGCCGGTGTCGGGCGAGCGCCAGAGCTCGAGCGAGGGGTCCTCCTCGATGAGCTTGTGGAGCGCCGCCGCCGCCTTGTCGTCGGCGCCCTTGGTGTGCACCGCGAAGGCCACCGGGCGGTTCTGGGCCCGGAACTCGGGGAGCGCCGCCGGGGCGTCGCGGTCGCAGAGCGTGTCGCCGGTGCGCGCGTCCTTGAGCTTCATGAGGACCACGACGTCGCCCGGCCCGGCCTCCTTCACCTCGACGGTCTGGGCCCCGTCGGTCCGGTGGAAGTGGGCCACCCGCTCCTCGGTGCGGGTGCGCGGGTTCAACAGGGTCATGTCGGGGCGGAGGGTTCCCGAGAAGACGCGCGCGTAGTCGATGCGGCCGGCGAAGTGGTCGATGGTGGTCTTGAACACCTGCGCGCAGAACGGGGCGTCGGGGCGCCCGGGGCGCTCGGCGGCCGAGCCCTTCGGGTCCTTGCCCGCGACCACCCGCCGCTCCGGGCCCGGCAGGACCTGCGCCACCAGCTCGAGGACCTCGCGGACGCCGACGCCGGGCTTGGGCGCCGCGCAGGCCAGCGCCAGGAACTTCTGCTTCTCGGCGCCGGCGACGAGCCCCTTCAGGACCTCCTCCTCGGTGAGCGAGGCGCCTTCCAGGTACTTGCCCAGGAGCTCGTCGTCGTTCTCGGCCGCGGCCTCGACGAGAACGGTCCGCGCCGCCTCGGCCTCGGCCTTCATGTCCGCGGGGATGTCGGCCTCGGTCCACTTCCCGAAGCCCTCGGCCCTGAGGTGGGCCTTCATCGAGAGGAGGTCGACGATTCCCTTCAGCGCCGGCCCCTGGCCGACGGGGAGGTGGATGGGCACCGGCTTCACCTTCAGCGAGGACTCGACGTCGGACAGGGCCTTGTGGAAGTCGGCCTGCTCGTGGTCGAGGCGGCCCATGACGGCGAAGGCGGGGCGGCCCGACTCGGCGAGGAGGTCGTAGGCCCGCTCGGCGCGGTTGTGGGCGCCGTCGACCGCAGAGACGCAGAGCAGCGCGCCGTCGGTGACCGCGAGCGCCCACTCGACCTCGGCGAGGAACGCGGCGAAGCCGGGACAGTCCACGGCGTTGAAGGCGCGGCCCCCCTCCTCGAAGCTCTGCGGGTGGAGCGAGAGCGTGAAGTTCCGCTTCTTCTCCTCGGGCTCGGCGTCGAGGCGGGAGGTGGACCCCTCCGGGCTGGCGCGCTTCGCGTCGGCGAGCCGCAGGAAGGCCTCGGCGAGCGCGGTCTTGCCCGATCCGTCTGCGCCGATGATGGAGAAGGTCCGGATGACGCGAGGGGCCATGGGTGGATGGTCTCCCGGGAAGGGGTGCACCGAAGGCGCACTTCTTACCACAGACCTAGAAGTAGTAGATCGCCCCCACGTTCCCGCCGAAGACGTTCCAGGGCTCGTTCTGGCGGCTCGTCCCGATGAACCACCGCGACGCCGTCGACTGGCTCGCTCCCCCCGGCTTGCTGCGCAGGCTCGTGTAGCCGACGCTCGCACCCACGGTCGCCTCGAGGGAGAGCTGGGGCACGCCCATGAACCCGAAGAAGACCTCGAAGCCCGAGCGGACCCCCGCCTGGAACACGGAGCCGCTGTAGTCGGTGATCTGGCCGCCCGCGGTCACGCTCGTCACCCGGCTGCGCGCGTGGACGATCTTCAGCTCGGGGATGACCTCGAACGTCACGTGCTGCGAGTGGGCCACGGCGAGGGGCAGGCCGCCGTGGAGGGCGATGCCGAAGGCGGTGGGGGCGTCGACGGAGACGCCGGGGGCGGTGTCGCTGCCGCCCCCGAGGGCGAGGCCGAGCCCGATGTCGAAGCCCCAGTTCCGGAACGCCTTCCCGGAGGGCTGGGCCATCCAGCGGCGGACGCCCACCGTGTAGACCCCGACGACGTTGGGCCCGGCCGCGCCCAGGGGAGGGGTGTAGGCACCGAAGGTGAACTGATCGAGGCCGAAGAAGGCCACCCCCCAGCGCCCGGCGACCTTCTCGCCGTCCGGCTCCTCCCGGGGCCTGGGCTGGGCGGCGGCGGCGCCGGCGGTCGCCAGGGCGGCGGCGGCGGCGAGCGAGCGAAGAGCGAGCGTGGTGCGCATGGCGGGCGACCTCCGGTAGGGGTTCGCCCGGGAGTCTGCTCATTCGCCGCCGCCGGAACCAGGGGCGCGCCCGTGGGAGGGCGTCGCACACCGAAGCGTTCCCCCGCCCCGCGCGGGCGGGGGACCCGGTCCGGGGATCAGAAGTAGTAGATGGCGGCGACGTTGCCGCCGAAGATGCTCCAGGGCTCGTTCTGGCGGCTCGTCGCCAGCATCCACCGGGTGCTGGTCGTCTCGGCGACGCCGGTCGGCTTCACCTTGGTGCTGACGTAGCCGAGGCTCGCGCCCAGCGTGGCCTCGAGGGCGAGCTGCGGGACGCCGATGAACCCGAAGAACACCTCGAATCCGGCGCGGGCTCCGAGCTGCAGCGCCCAGCCGCTGAAGTCGGTCTGCGCCCCCCCCGCCCCCGTCACCGTGCTGCTCGCGTAGACCAGGTTCGCCTCGGGGATGAGCTCGAAGGTCACGTGGCGCGAGTGGGCGATCGCCAGGGGAAGTCCGCCGTGGAGCGCCAGGCCGAAGGCGCTCGGCGCGTCCACCGAGACGCCGCCGGTCTTGTCGCTCCCGCCTCCCAGGGCCAGGCCCACGCCGGCGTCCAGCCCCCAGTTCCTGTAGAAGCCGGTCCCGGACGTGGGCATCCACTTCCGCACGCCGACCGTGTGGACGTTCAGGATGTTGGTGACGGCGCCGAGGCTGAAGTCGAACTGGGACTGGCCGAAGTAGGCGACGCCCCACCTGCCGACGACCCTCTCGCCGTCGTTGGGCTCGGCGGCTGGCCTCGCCTGGGCCGAGGCGGAGCCGGCCACGGCCAGGGCGGCCGCGGCGGCCAGGGAGCGAAGAGCCAACATGGTGCGCATGCGGTTTTCCTCCTTGTGCGGGTGGAGCCGGGAATCTGCCACCGCGGGCGCGCCGCCACCACCAAAAAAGCCCGGAGGCAGGTGCGACAGCGGAGCCGAATGCCCCACCTCGCCCCCTTCTACCCCGGAAGCCCCGGGAAGTCGCTTTCTCGGCCGGCGCTTGACGCGCCGGCGCGGCGCGTGTTCGGCTCGCCGCGCTTGCCGACGCCCTCCCGGCCCCGCCGCATCCTCGGCCTCGCGAGGTCCCGCGCGCGGCCCAGGTCGCGAGCGGCGCCTTGACCCTCCTGGGCGTCTTCCTCGCCGCCACCGGGGAGGCCGCGCCCGCGGCCCGGCGCGGGGAGGAGGTGCCCGGATGAGACCTGCCGAAATGGAGACCCAGGTGCGGGACCACCTCGCCCGCGGCGACCACCGCGAAGCGGCGGCGGCGGCGCTGCGCGGGCTCGGTCCCCAGGTCCTCGGCTACCTCGAGAGCCTGGTCCTCGACCCGGACGACGCCCGCGACGTCTTCCAGGCCTTCGCCGAGGAGCTGTGGCGCTGGCTCCCGACCTGGCGCGGCGAGGGCTCGCTGCGGGCCTGGTCCTACCGGCTGGCCTGGCACGCCGCGGCCCGGTTCCAGCGCGGCGCCTGGCGCCGGCGGCGCGAGCGCATGCGGACCACCCTGGCCTCGCGCATCGCCGCCTCGGTGGCGACCGAGTCTCGCGCCGGCGGCCGCCGCGACCGGCTCCGGCGCCTGCGCCAGGCGCTCGACCCCGAGGAGCGCACGCTCCTCGTCCTCCGCCTCGACCGCGAGCTCCCCTGGGAGGAGGTGGCCCTGGTCCTCTCCGGGGACGGGGCCCCGCTGGAGCCGGCGGCGCTCCGCAAGCGCTTCGAGCGGCTCAAGGGTAAGCTCGCCCGGATGGCGCGGGACCAGGGGCTGGTGGACGAGGAGGGCTAGCGTGGCGCGACGGTCCGCCCGCAGGCAGCCGACGGAGGCCGGGCCGCCCCCGGCGAGCCCCGGCGCCGTCTCGCGCCTCCTCGACGAGCTGGCCCGGGCGCCCCCGGCCGACCTCGACGCCGCCTGGGAAGGGGTGCTCAGGCGGGGCGAGCGCGTGGGCCGCTTCGAGATCACCTGCGAGGTGGGGCGCGGCGGCTTCGGGCTGGTCTACGAGGCGCGCGACGTGGAGCTGTCGCGTCCGGTGGCCTTCAAGGTCCTCCGGCCGGCGCGCGCCGGCGACCCGGCGGCGGCCGAGTCGCTGCGCCGCGAGGCGGAGGCGGCGGGCCAGCTCAACCACGCCAACATCGTCACCCTCCACGACGTCGGGACGCACCGGGGCCGCCCCTACCTCATCATGGAGCTGCTCCGCGGCGAGACCCTCGCCTCCCGGCTGGCCCGCGGGCCGCTGCCGCCCCGGGAGGCGCTCGACGTCGCCGTGCAGGTGGCGCGCGCGCTGGCGCACGCCCACGGCGCCGGCGTCCTGCACCGCGACCTCAAGCCCTCCAACGTCTTCCTGTGCCGCGGCGGCGTCGCCAAGGTGCTCGACTTCGGCCTGGCCCGGGTCCTCGGCGGCGGCAGCCCCGCGGGCGGCACGCCGGGGTACATGGCCCCCGAGGAGCGGCGCCGCGAGCCGGCCTCGGCGCGGAGCGACGTCTTCTCCGCCGCGGTGATGCTCCACGAGAGCCTGGCCGGCCGCCGGCCCTGGCCCGACCCGCCGGACGGCGAGCCGGAGGCCGAGCCCGGCCCGCCGGCGCCGCTCGACGTCCCGGGCGTGCCCGCGGCGCTCCGCCGGCTCGTCGCCGGCGCCCTCTCGGCCGACCCGGCGGTGCGGCCGCGCGACGGCCAGGCTTGGCTCGACGGCCTCCTGGCGGCGCGCGGAGCCCCCGGGGCCGGGCGCCGGGCCTGGCTCGCCGCGGCCGCGGTGGGCGCGGCGGCCCTGGCGGCCGCCGCGCTCCTGGCGCTGCGGTCCCGCCCCGCCGCCGGCGGGGCGCCGGTGACGGTGGCGGTGGCCGACTTCGAGAACGCCACCGACGAGAAGGACCTCTCCGGGCTCTCCGGCCTCCTCATCACGTCGCTGGAGCAGTCGCGCCACCTCCGGGTCCTCACCCGGTCGCGGATGCTCGACCTGGCGCAGCAGGCCGGCGGCGCCCCGGTGGAGCGCATCGACGAGAGGCTCGGGCGCGAGGCGTCGCGCCGCGCCGGGGCCCGGGCCCTGCTCCTCGCCACCGTCCGGCGCTTCGACCGGGTCTACGCCGTCGAGCTCCACGCCATCGACCCGGTGGCCGACGCCTACCTGTTCACGCTGAAGGAGCAGGGAACCGGCAAGGGGAGCATCCCGGGGATCATCGACCGGCTCGGCGAGGCGACGCGCCGCGCCCTCCGCGAGAAGGCGGCCGAGGTGGAGGCGGCGCGCGTCGAGGTGGCCCAGGCGGTGACCGGCAGCCTCGAGGCCTACCAGCACTACTTCGCCGGCGTCCAGTGCATCGACGGCCTCGGCCCGGTGTCCAGCTGCGTCGACCACTTCCGGGCGGCGCTGCGAGCCGACCCCACCTTCGCGCTGGCCCACTACATGATCGCCTACACCAGCGAGTTCCGCCGGGCGCCGCCGGGGGAGGCGCAGGCGGCCATCGAGGCGGCGCTGCAGCACATCGGACGCGCCCCGGCGAAGGAGCGGGAGCTGATCCTGGCCTGGAGCGCCCACGTCCGCGGCAAGGACGAGGAGGCCGTCGCCACCTACCGCCGGCTCCTGGAGCGCTTCCCGGCCGACGGCCACGCCGCCTACGTCGCCGGCGACCTCCTTCACCACAAGGGCGACTTCGCCGGAGCGCTGCCGCTCTTCGAGCGGGCGCTGGAGCTCGGGGCCCAGATCCCGGTGCTGCGCGCCCACGTGGTCGAGGCGCTCGCCAGGCTCGGGCGCGCCGAGGAGGGCGTCAGGCGGGCGCGCGCCTGGACGGAGGCGCAGCCCGACGCCACCAACCAGCGCGTCCTCGCCGAGGCCCTGGCCCTCGGCGGCCAGTTCCAGGGCGCGGTCACCGCGGCGCGCAGGGCGGTGGACGCCGGCGGCGGCGCCGAGGCGCAGCTCAAGCTCTCCGACCTCCTGGCGCTCGCCGGCCGCTACCGCGAGGCCGAGGCCGCGGCGCGGCGCCTGGCGGGCACCGACCAGCCGCCGGCGACGCGCGAGATGGCAAGGGTGCGCCTGGCCACGGCCCTCACCTACCAGGGCCGCCGCCGGGAGGCGCGCGGCGAGCTGGACGCCATCCGCGGCGGAGAAACGGTCCTCCGCGGCATCGGCGCCGTCGTCTGGCTCCTGGGCGGCGGCCCGCGCGCCGTGGACGAGGCCCTGCGCGAGAGCGAGCGGCTCGAGGAGCCGGTGCGCAGGCGCGCCGCCGCCGTCGTCGGCATCTACCTCGCGCTCGCGGGCCAGCCGGCGCGGGCCCGGGAGCTGGTGCAGCGCGCCGGCGCCGAGTCCGACGAGGGGTGGCAGGCGGTGCGCGCCTTCCTCGACGGGGAGGCGGAGAAGGGGCTCGCGGCGGCGCGCGCCCTGGAGGTGAAGTCCGGCGGGGCGCCGGCCTTCGTCGCCGGGATGCTGCTCGCCGGCGCCGGCCGCGACCGCGAGGCGGTCGAGGCCTTCCGCCGCTTCCAGGCCAGCCCCTCGGAGGCCGTGCTGCGCTGCTCGTGCTACCCGCAGAGCCTGTACCACGCGGCGCGCTCGCTGATGCGGCTGGGCGACCGCGCCGGGGCCCGCGCCGAGCTGGACCGGCTCCTCACCGCCTGGGACCGGGCCGACCCGGACCTCCACCTGCTCGCGGAGGCGAAGGCGCTGCGGCGGAGCCTCTGATCACCCCTTCGCCTCCAGCAGCTTCCGCGCCCTGGCCCGCACGAAGGCCCAGTTGAGGTTGAGCTCGTTGAAGTCGGCGACGCCGGCGAGGAGCTGGCGCGCCCGCGCCGCGTCGCCGCGCCCCAGGTGCGCCAGGGCGAGGTGGAAGAGCACCTCCGGGTCCTGCTGGCCCGCCTGCTCGAGCTGCGCCACCGCCTCCGCCCAGGACTTCTGGTGAAGGGCGAGGAGGCCGGCGAGCTCGTGGATGCGGCGCAGCTCGAAGGGGATCTTCTTCGCGGCCGCCGCGGTCCGGTAGGCTTCCGACCGCGCCGCCGCCGCCTTCAGGTCGCCTCGCTCGATCGCCACCCGGGCCTGGTAGTAGAGCTGGTTGCGCCGGACGTTCTCCTTCACCTCGTCGGGCACGTCGGCTCCGGCCGCGACCTTCACCGCCTGCGCGAAGCGCTCCGCCGCCTCGCCGTGCCTCCCGGCGTGGAGCAGGATCTGGCCCATCTGCACCAGGTCGCCCGACATCGCCAGCGGGTCCTTCCCCTTCTCGGCGACGCCGTGGAGGTCCCGGCACGCCCGCAGGGCCTCGGCGGTCCGGCCCTCGTGCACGAAGGAGGTCGCGGTCCAGAGAAGCGCCTGCCGGCGCTCCCCGTCGTTGCGCGCCACCTCGGTGCGGAGCTTCGCCAGCGTGCGGCGCGCCTCCTCGGCCTGGCCGAGGAGCAGCTGGTCGTGGGCGATGCCGACGTAGGAGGCGACGAAGTGCGGGTTCACCGAGAGCGCCTTGCGGTAGGCGTCGATCGATTCCTGGAAGCGCCCCACCTTCATGAGCAGCTCGGCCTGCGAGTCCCAGGGGTTGGGCTCGTCGGGGATGAGCTCGGCGTAGCGCCGGAAGGCCTTCTCCGCCTCGGCGTACTGCCCGAGGGACCGGTGGGCGTACCCGAGCTGGTTCCAGGCCTGCGAGAAGGTCGGCGCCAGCGCGGTGGACTTCCGGTACTGCTCGATGGCCGCCGGGTACTCCTGGCGCCCGAAGTGCCAGTTCCCGAGCAGCGTCCGCGCCCGCCCGTCGTCGGGAAACGCGGCCACCAGGGCGTCGTAGTGCGACCGGGCCCCGGCCGGGTCTCCGCGGGCGGCGGCGTCCTGGGCGAGGATCACGTGCCGCTCGCCCTCGCTCGCCTTGCCGGCGAGCGCCACCGCGCGCCGGAGCTCGTCGAAGAAGCCCCGGGCGCTCGCGGCGGTGTTCGCCAGGGCGAGGTGCGCCAGGGCGAAGTCCGGGTCCTTCTCCGCGGCGCGGGCGAAGAGCCGGCGCGCGTCCTCGAAGCGGAGCCGCTCGAAGGCGTCGCGCCCTTGCAGGTAGATCTCGCGCGCCTCGGGCGAGGCGGTGGTGATGGGTACCTGGCCGGCGACCTCTGCGGCGCCGAGCGCAGCCGCGAGCGTGCATGCGAGCGTGGTCACGGGATCCTCCTGGGAAGGGTGCGTCGATCCGTGCCTGGGGGCGGGCATCCGGGGGCGACGTGACGCCCCCGGATGGGCCTGGCGGTATAAACCCCGGATGGCAGACCCCGCCTTCGAGTGGACCGAGGACGAGATCCGGCGCGTCGGCCACCGGGTCGCCGACCTCATCGCGCGCCACCTGGCCCGGCTTCCGGGCGATCCCGCGTTCCGCCCCTTCCCGGCGGCGCTCGCCGACGAGCTCGCGGCGGCGCCGGCGCCCATCGGGGGAGCGAGCCCCGACGAGGTCCTCGACGCGTTCGCGCGGGAGATCGAGCCCTACCCGTTCGGCAACGGCCACCCCCGGTTCTACGGCTGGGTGAATCCGCCCCCCTCGCCGATGGGCATCTTCGGCGCCGCGCTGGCGGCGGCGATGAACCCGAGCGTCGCCGGCGGCAACCACGCGGCGGTGCACCTGGAGCGCCAGGTGGCCGGCTGGTTCAAGGAGCTGGTGGGGTTCCCGGCCGACTCCATGGGCCTGCTGGTGAGCGGCGGATCCCACGCCGCGCTCACGGCCCTGGCGGTGGCGCGGCACCGCGCCTGTCGCCGGCGGGGCTGGGACCTGCGGGCCACCGGGCTCCAGGGGATCCCGGCGCCGCTGGTCGTCTACAAGGGCGCCGAGGGGCACGGCTGCCACCAGAAGGCGGTGGAGCTGCTGGGCCTCGGCAGCGACAACCTCCGCGTCGTCCCCTCCGACGGCGAGCTGCGGATGGACCCCGCGGCCCTCGACGCCCTCGTCGCCGAGGACCTCGCCGCCGGGCGCGTCCCGGTCGCCGCCATCGCCAGCGCCGGCACCGTGAACACCGGCGCCGTCGACCCGCTCGGCCCCCTGGCCGACGTGTGCGCGCGCCGCGGCGTGTGGCTCCACGTCGACGGCGCCTACGGCGCGCCCGCCATCCTCGACGAGGGCTGCGCCGCGGCGCTCCGCCCCATGGCGCGCGCCGACAGCCTGGCCGTCGATCCCCACAAGTGGCTCTACGTGCCGGTGGACGCGGGCGTGGTGCTGGTGCGGGACGCCGCCGCGATGCGCGACACCTTCAGCCTGGTGCCGCCCTACCTCCGCACCGACGGCGACGAGCGCGGCGTCCAGGGTCCCCCCTGGTTCAGCGAGTTCGGGATGGAGCAGACGCGCTCCTTCCGGGCTCTCAAGATCTGGATGGCGCTCCGCCACCTGGGCCTCTCCGGGTACCGGGCGCTCGTCGCCCGCGACCTGGCCGCCGCCCGGCGGCTGGCGGAGAGGGTGAGGGCGGCGCCGGACCTCGTCCTCTGGGAGCCGCAGGGGCTCTCCATCGTCTGCTTCCGCCACGCGGGCGCGGGCGGCGGCGGCGAGGCCCTGGACGACCTCAACCGCGCCGTCCTCCGGGACATCCAGCTCGGCGGGGCGGCCTTCCTCTCCAGCACCGTGATGGCGGGGCGCTTCTGGCTGCGCGCCTGCATCGTCAACCCCCGCGCCCGGCTCGAGGACATGGACGCGCTGGTGGAGCTGGTGCGGGCCGCGGCGCGGCGCCGGCTGGGGGGCTGAGGCCCCGGGGCCGTCAGCCGCGGATGCGGCCCAGGATGGCGGGCATCGCCTCGCCGAGCCCGTCGACGATGAACTGGATGGCGATGGCGGCGAGGAGCAGGCCGGCGATGCGCTCGACGATGTTGAGCCCGGTCCTTCCCATGACCCGGGCCACGCGCGCGGCGCCGGCGAGCAGGAGGTAGGAGAGGAAGGCGGTGAGGGCGATGGCGAGCAGCACCGGGATGGCGAGCCAGGCGCGCTCGTCGCGCGCCCGGCCCATGAGCACGACGACGGTGGCCATGGCCCCCGGGCCGGCGAGGATGGGCATCGCCAGAGGCACCACCGCCACGTCCTCGCGCGAGGCCCCTTCCTCGACCTCCCCCTCGGTGATGCGGGTGGACGGGTGCCGGGTCCGGACCATGTCGGCGGCGGTGAGGAGCAGCAGGGCCCCGCCGGCGATCTTGAAGGCGGCCAGGGTGACGCCGACGAGCTGGAAGACGACGGCGCCGGCGAGGGCGAAGCCGGCCAGCACCCCGCCCGCCACCAGGGCGGCGCGCCGCGCGGTGGCGCGCCTTCGCTCCTCGTCCTCCTTGGCGGTGAGGGCCAGGAAGAAGGGGATGGCGGCGAACGGGTCCACGACCACGAACACCGCCGAGAAGGCGACGAGGCCGAGCTCCAGCGCCTCCCTCACGCCCGCCCCCGGGGGAAGCGCGAGAAGCGGATCGACCAGACCTTGTGGATGGCCTCGAGGACGATGCGGCGCGACATCTTGGAACGCCCCACCCGACGCTCCACGAAGGTGATGGGGACCTCGGCCACCCGGAAGCCGCGGCGCGCCGCGCGGTAGGTGAGCTCGATCTGGAAGGCGTAGCCGGAGCACTCCACCGAGCCGAGGTCGATGGCCTCGAGCACCTGGCGCCGGAAGCACTTGAATCCGCCGGTGAGGTCGCGGAAGGGGAGGCCGAGCACCACCCGGGCGTAGAGCGAGCCGCCCCGCGACAGGAGGCGGCGGCCCAGGCCCCAGTTCACGGTGGCGCCGCCCGGGACGTAGCGCGAGCCCAGGACCAGGTCGGCCTCCGCCGCCTTCGCCAGCATCGCCGGCAGCGCGCGCGGGTCGTGGGAGAAGTCGCAGTCCATCTCCAGCACCAGGTCGTAGCCGCGGTCGAGCGCCCAGGCGAAGGCGGCGAGGTAGGCCTTCCCGAGCCCCTCCTTGGCGACCCGGTGGAGGACCTGCACCCGCGGCTCCCGGGCGGCGATCTCGTCGGCGAGCCTCCCGGTGCCGTCCGGGGAGTCGTCGTCGACGACGAGGACGTCCACCTGCGGCGCCTCCCGCAGCACGGCGGCGACGACGTGGGGGAGGTTGTCGCGCTCGTCGTAGGTGGGGAGGCAGACGACCGCCCGCGGCGCCTGCGGGCCGCGGGCGGCGAGGGCCGGGCCCGGGGCGCTCATCGCTCCGCCATCCTCGCCACCTCCTCGGCGACGCGCGCCGGCGCCCCGGGCTCTCCGAGCGACGCCCGCACCTCGCGGAGCCCCCCGAGCTGCGCCTGGCGCGCCGCCGGGTCGCCGAGAAGCCGCTCGATCTCCGCGGCCATCCGCTCCGGGCTGGCCCGGCGCTGCAAGAGCTCCGGCACCACCTCCCGGCCGGCGAGCAGGTTCACCAGCCCGACGTGGGCCAGGCGCACCAGCAGCCGGGCGACGAGGTAGGAGATCCAGGAGAGCTTGTACACCACCACCATGGGTCGGAGCATGAGCGCCGCCTCGAGGACGCTGGTGCCGCTCTTCACCAGCGCCGCGTCGCTCGCGCCCACCACCGCGTCGGCGCGCCCGTCGACGAGCTTCACGTCCAGCGCGCGGTGCGCAGCCAGGTGCGCCTCCAGGGCGGCGGGCGAGAGCCCCGGCGCCACCGGGACCACGAACTGGGCGTCGGGGTGGCGGGCGCGGAGGCGCTCGGCGGCGGCGAGCATCGCCGGGAAGATGCGCCGGACCTCGGAGGGGCGGCTCCCGGGGACGAGCGCCACCGTGGTGCGCCCCTCGGGGAGCGCCAGCTCGCGGCGGTAGCCCTCGGCCGGCCCGGGGAGCGGCCGCCCGGCGAAGGGGTGGCCGACGAAGCGGGCCGAGACGCCCGTGCCCTCGTAGAAGCGCTCCTCGAAGGGGAGGATGCAGAGCATCCGGTCGACGACGCGGGCGATGGTGCGGACCCGCCGCCGCCGCCAGGCCCAGACGGTGGGCGAGACGTAGTACACGACCTTCACGCCCAGGCGCTTGAGCCGCTTCGCGAGCCGGAGGTTGAAGTCGGGCGCGTCGACGAGCAGCGCGACGTCCGGGCGCCGCGCCGCGGCGGCGGCGGCCAGGTCGCGCAGGATGCGGAGGATGACGGGGATGCGCGGGATCACCTCCGCGAGGCCCATCACGCTCATCTCCTCTGCGCGGTGGACGAGCTCCAGGCCGGCGGCGGCCAGCGCGGGCCCGCCCATGCCGAAGGCCTCCAGGCCCGGCCGCAGGCGGCGCAGCTCCTCCAGGGCCCGCGCCGCGTGCAGGTCGGCGCTCGCCTCGGTGGCGACGACGAGGACCCGGGCGTTCACGGTCCGGCTTATAGCACGCGGACCCGGCCGCAGCCGAAGCTCCCGGCCCGGCCGCTACCCCTGCCCCGCCGCCACCAGGATCCAGCGCAGCGCGAGCCCGCCCACCAGCACCAGGACCGGCGCCACCGCCGTCACCCGGTAGCGGAAGCGGGTCTCCAGGGTCTCCAGCAGGATCGGCGCGAGCAGGCCGCCGATCACCACCAGGGTCCAGAACTGGGCGGTGAAGCGGCCGCCGAGGATCAGCTCGGCCGCCTCCCGGCCCGCGGCGCCCGAGGTGGAGAGGCCGACGAGGAAGAGGGCCAGCACCGCGAGCTCGAGCCCGATGGCGAGCAGGTCCCAGCGCACCAGGAAGCGGCGCTCGTCGCTCCTCACCGGGAAGAGCAGGAGGAAGGCGGCGCCGGTCGAGAGGCCCGAGACCAGGAACAGGGGCCCGAGCAGCGCCGAGCCCCACAGCGCCCGCGCGCCGAGCGTCGAGAGCAGGATGCCGGTGTAGACGCCGAGCGCCGCGCCGGTGCCGAGATGTGCCCAGGCGAGCCTCGCCGCCCGCGGCAGCGCCAGCGCGCGCGCCCGGCGCACGAGCCCGTCGAGCCGGACCCGGCGCGCCAGGGCCGCCACCCGCTCGACCTGGGCGTCGTCGAGCGCGGCGAGGGCGAAGAGCAGCGCGACCGGGTAGACGGCGACCAGGATCCAGGCGCCCCAGCTCATCGGCGAGGTCCAGCGGAAGGCGAGGTAGAACCGCCAGACGAAGCGCGCGTGGGAGAGGTCGAGGAAGAGCGCCCCCATGCCCGCCGACACCAGGGCCGGCGCCGCGAGCGCGAGCCAGCGCGCGGCCGGCGAGCGCTCCGCCTTCCGCAGGGCCAGCAGCGAGGAGAGGATCATCACCCCGGCCGCCAGGCCGCCGAGGAAGAGGTAGACGGGGATCTCCCAGCCCCAGACGTGGAGCACCGGGTCGATCTGGCTCGAGCGCCGTGCGATGTCGATCTCGGTCATGGCTCTTCCCGGGCGCTACCCGCCGCAGCCTCCGCCGCCCCTCTTCCCCTGCACCGGCGCCTCTCCGGCGGCCACGGGCGGCGGCGGCGCCGCCTTCACGCCCGTCAGGGCCGCGGCGATGCCGGTGCGAAGCCGGTGGCTCTCCAGCTCGGCCGGGGCCGCGCCGGGGGCCGGCGGCCCGGGAGCCCGGAGGGCGAAGGCCTCCCACGCCGGGAAGCCGCCCTCGAGCAGCGCCACCTTCCCCGGGTAGCCGGCGGCCGCGGCAGGGACCTCCCCGAGCTCGGCGCCGCCGACGAGGACCAGGTCGCGGACGCCGTTGGCGTCGGCGAGCCGGAGCCTGGCGAGCTCCGCGGCGGGAACGCACTCCGCGCCGGGGACGCGCCGCGCGGCGCAGTCGGCCATGGGGCGGAGGTCCACCACCCGCACCTTCCACGGCTCGTCGAGCACCCGGCGCGCGAGCTCCAGCGGCGGGATCGCAGCCGGGCGCGCCGGGCGGGCCGAGGTGCCGAGGGGGACGAGGCCCAGGCCCAGCCCTGCCAGCGCGAAGGCGGCGAAGCCGACGAAGACCAGCCGGGCCGGCGAGCGCGCCGGCGCGCCCCGCGGGGCGCCGAGGATCCGCTCGATCTTCTCGGCGCCGAGGAAGGCGCCGATGGCGACCGCGACCACGGCCAGCGCCACCATCGCCGGGCCGACGCGCGGCGGGAGCCCCAGCAGCTCGTGGAGGTAGACGTGCCCGAGGTTGCCCGAGCTCTGGAACCGGGCGATGGCCGGCGCGGTCTCGACGGCGGTCCAGGCGACCTGGCCGAGGACCACGCCCACCACGGTGAGGAGACCGTCGGCCTTCCCCGAGGCCATGGCCACCACCGAGGTACCGGGACAGTAGCCCGAGACCACGAAGCCGGCGCCCAGCGCGAGGCCGGCGGCGATCATCGGCCACAGGAAGGTCTCGCTGGTGGCGTGGTCGGCGACGGCCCGGAGGTCCAGGTGCCCGGCGCCGGAGAGGACCACGGAGCCGAGGATGGCGGTGACGACGGCGCCGAACATGACCTTCAGCACCGTCATGTCGCTTCCGTAGAACTGCCCCATGAGCTTCTGGGCGCGGCCGAAGCCGGCCCGCTCCAGCACGAAGCCGAAGGCGATGCCGACGAGGACGCCGACGACGAGGCCCAGCTCGCGGCGCTCCGCGGCGAGCGACCAGAAGGGGAAGGTGCTCATCGCCACTGCCTCCTCACGAAGGTCGCGACCGCGTACCCGCCCGCGAAGAACGAGAACATGAAGACCCAGCTCCCCACCGAGAGCATCGCGCCGCCGGAGAGGGCCTGCCCCGAGGTGCAGCCGCGCCCGACGCGCGCCGCGGCGCCCATGAGCGCGCCGCCCCCGAGGGCGAAGAGGAGCCTCCGCCCCTGCGGGAAGGCGCTCGCCCGCAGCGTCTCCCACCCGAGCCGGCCGGAGGTGTAGGCACCGACGAAGCCCCCCAGGGCCACGCCGAGCACCTCGAACACCAGCCAGGAGTCGAAGGGGTGTCCGCCGTTCCAGGCCCTGGCGAGGCCCGGGACGCGCTCGACGGCGGCGGGCGCGATCGCGCCCAGGGCCGCGGTGCCGAACCGGAGCGAGGCGCCCGAGGCGCCGAGGCCGTTGCCCATCACCACGAAGCTGGCGAGGAGCACGAGCCCCAGCGCCACGCCGGCGAGGTAGGGGTTCCAGAACCGGTTCGGATCGCGTCCCACGGGCGGCTCCTAGGCGAGGAAGTAGACGTTGGGGCGGTTGCCGGTCTCCGGCCGCAGCACCTTCCACCTCCGCGAGGCGAGCAGGCGCGAGACCGGGCTCCCGGCGTCGGCGACGTCGCCGAAGGCCAGCGACCTCGTCGGGCAGGTCTCGACGCACGCCGGCAGCCGGCCCTTCCGCAGCCGGTGGGCGCAGAAGGTGCACTTGTCGACGTGGCCCGCGGGGTGGACGTAGCGGGCACCGTAGGCGCAGGAGGCGACGCAGGCCTTGCAGCCGGTGCACTTCGCCGGGTTCACGGCCACGATGCCGCCCTCGAGCACGTGGGAGGCGCCGGTGGGGCAGGCGTCCACGCACGGGGCGTCGGAGCAGTGGTTGCAGCGCTCCGAGCGGATCTCCATCGAGAGGCTCGGGAACGCGCCGCGGACCTCCTGGACGACCCAGTCGCGGAAGCCGCCCGAGGGCAGCGCGTTCTCGGTCTTGCAGGCGATGACGCAGGCGTTGCAGCCGACGCAGCGCCGCGTGTCCACCGCCATGGCGAGGCGCTTCCTCACGCGGTCCTCCCGGCGGGCTCGACGCGGACGAAGTTCACGTTCATGCCGGTGCCGCCCATGATGGGGTCCACCTTGTAGCGGGTGGTCAGGGCGCTGGTGCTGGCGCCGCGCCCGCGGGCGAAGGAGAGCCCGCGGGCGGTGTGGCCGAACCCGTGGACCAGGTAGACGCAGTCGCCGCGGATGCGCTCGGTGACCTTGGCGCGCACCGGCCCGGCGCGGACCCCGTCCTGGTTCACGAGGACGACGAGGTCGCCGTTCCGGACCGGCGAGGCCAGGGCCCGGGCGGCGTCGGCGTTGATCCAGACCTCGTTCTCGGGGAAGGGCTCGGCGAGGAGCCGGTTGTTCGCCGTGCGGCCGAAGGTGTGCGTGGGCGCCCTGCCCTGGAGGAGGCGGAAGGTCCCGGGCGGACCCTCGTCGGGCGGGTGGAAGACCGGCAGCGGATCGAAGCCCAGCTTCGCGAGCTGCGCGCTCCGGAGCTCGATCTTCCCGCTGGGGGTGGAGATGGGCGGCGGCGCCCCTTCCTCCTCGCAGGTGGCGATGCGCTCGCCGAGGATGGCGCCGCGGCCGCGGATCTCGGCGACGTCGAAGCCGCTCCGGCGCAGGCGGGTGTCGACGTAGTCGCGTCCGTCCTTCCACGGGAAGTACTCCCCCAGGCCGATGCGGCCGCCGAGCTCCTTCGCGATCCACCACCCGGGCCTCGAGTCGTGCATGGGCGCGACCGCCGGCTGGCGGACGGCGACGAAGGGCCGCTTCCAGGCCGGCGCGGCCAGGTCGTCGTCGCGCTCGAGGTAGGTCGCCTCGGGGAGCACGACGTCCGACCAGCCGCAGATCTCGGCGGGGAGGACGTCGACGGCGACGAGGAGATCGAGGGCCTGGATGGCGGCGATGGTCTCCCGCTGCGCCGGAAGCGTGTTGACCAGGTTCGTCCCGTAGACGATCCAGGCCTTCATGTCGTAGGCGGCGAAGCCGGGCCGGGAGGCGTCGCACAGGCCGCTGGCGAGCACCTCCTCGGCCACCGGGTAGCCGCCGGTCCGGGGACGATCGGCGGGCGGGCGGGCCTTGGTCTCCGGCGGCTTCACCGGGTAGGGCGCGAGCGGCACCCTTCCGGTCGCGAGGTAGCCGCCCCGCCGCCCGTAGCTCCCGAGCAGCGCCGCCAGGATGGCCATGGCGCGGCCGCGCTGGGTGTCGTCGCCGGTCCAGGTCACGTGGCGGCCGGGGTGAACCAGGGACGCGGGCCGCGCCGAGGCGATGAAGCGCGCCGACTCGCGGATGAGCTCGGGCCGGATGCCGGTGAGCGGCCAGGCCCACTCCGGCGTCCTCGAGGCCACGTGGGCCCGGAGGTCCTCGAGGCCGCTGGCCCACCGGGCCAGGTACTCGGCGTCGTGGCGCCGCTCCTCCAGGATGACGTTCATCCAGGCGAGGAGCAGGGCGATGTCGGTGCCCGGCTTCACCGGCAGCCAGTAGCGGGCCTTGCCGGCGGCGACGGAGAAGCGCGGGTCGACGACCACCAGCTCCGCCCCCTTGCCCAGGGCGTCGGCGAGCTCCTGCACCTGGGTGTTGTGCATGTTCTCGCCGAGGTGGCTGCCGACGAGGGTGATGACCCGCGCGTTCTCGATGTCGAGCGGCTCGGGCGAGCCCAGGGGCGCGCCGTAGGTGAGCGAGAAGGCGGCCTCCCGCGGCCCGCGGCACTGTGCGTACGACGGGGCGCCGACGTTGGGCGAGCCCCAGACCTTCATGAGCCACTTGAACCAGGAGCCGCCGAAGCCGTGGGTGAAGAGGGCGACCGCCTCCGGGCCGTGGCGGCGCCGCACCTCGAGGAGCCCCTCGGCGACCCGGCCCAGCGCCGCGTCCCAGGACACCTCCTCGAAGACGTCCTCGCCCCGCTTCCGGCGGCGCAGGAGCGGCCGCTTCAGCCGGTCCGGGTCGTAGAGCAGGCCGGTGCCGCCGGCGCCGCGCGGGCACAGCAGCCCCCTCGAGAGCGGGTGGTCCGGGTTCCCGGTGATCTTCGTCACCCGGCCGCCGCGCACGTGGGCCAGGACGCCGCAGTTCCAGAAGCAGAGCTCGCAGAAGGTGGGGACGACGGCGTCGCCCTCGGTGCCCGGGTCCTCGACCGGGTTCCGGTCGAGCCCCCACCAGCGGGTGGCGAGGCCGGAGACCACGGCGGCCGCGCCGGCGCTGCCGGCGCCGATCTGGATGAACTTCCGGCGGGTGATTCCGTTCATGGGTTCCTCGCTCCTCGCGCGGGCGCTAGTGCTCCTCGCACCGCTCCATGCAGGAGACCAGGCTCCGCAGCTGCCGCTCGGCCAGCCGGTAGCGGGCGAAGCCGTTCACGCGCGTCACCGCGACCAGGTCGTGCAGCCGCAGGATGCGCAGCTGCTGCGACACGATGGCCTGCGGCACCCCGAGCTTCTCGGCGAGGCCGCTGACGTGCTCCTCGCCCCGGCACAGGGTGGCCACGATGCGGACCCGCAGCGGGTGGGCCACCGCCTTGAGCACGTCGGAGACGTGCGCTGCCCTCCGGTCGCTGTCCGCCAGCGCCTCCCCGGCGTCCCCGGTGCGGTGCAGTGCAGGCCGAGCTGCCATCGCCTCCTCCGTCGAGCGACATAGCGAACTCGCTATATCGGCAGGGCCCTCGAGCAAGGCCCATGCCCGCGGACCGGAGCGGGGACGGAGGGGATTCCGGCAGGTTGCACGACGGCCTCCGCCGCCCGCTGGGGCAGGTGGCGCAGCCCTGCGCCTGGCGACGCAACGCGGCAATCCGCCGCGGCCGCCCGCGAACCCATTTGCGCGGAAACTGGCTCGCACCGCGGCGTCCCCGCAACGGAGGAGCGCCATGCCCAGGCCCGCTCGCCTCGCCGCCGCACTCGTCGCCCTCGCCGCCTCCCCCGCCCTCGCGCCGGCCGGCGAGCCGGGAGCGGTGGCCCTGCCGCGGGGCTTCCGCTCCTGGACCCACGTGCGCTCGATGGTCGTGACCGACCCGGACGAGGGGATGTACGGCTTCCACAACGTCTACGCCGACCGGGCCGCGATCCGGACCCTGCGCTCCGACCGGAAGCCGGTGGTCTACCCCGACGGCGCACGGTTCGTGGTCTCCATCTTCGAGGTGAAGCAGGAGAAGGGGCTGGTGGTCGCGGGGCAGAAGCAGCGCGACGTGGTGCAGGTGAAGGACCGGAAGGCCGTGGCCACCGGCGGGTGGCGCTTCGCCTCCTTCGACCCCTCGGGCAAGCCCATCGCCATCGACGCCGCCGCCTGCCACGCCTGCCACGCGCAGGCGGCGGGCACCGACCTGGTCTTCACCCGCTACGGGGACTAGCAGACGCCGCTGCCATATTGACCGGGAGTGCGCGCTCGCCAGCGAGAGCACTTCCACCCGTTCGGGGCTCCCGCCGCCGGTACCGGGCCATGTGCTCGCGGCCGAAGGTCTCCTCCGCGTG
>DATBLK010000016.1:0-7221 GCA_036555405.1 Anaeromyxobacteraceae bacterium | reverse complement strand
TCCTGGTGGGCGGGCTCCTCACCACCGCCCTGCCGGCGGTCATCGAGACGTCGTGGGTGAAGCCGGGCGACGGGGACGTCCCCTTCACGGCGCAGGAGCTCCGCGGCCACCGGATCTACGAGCGGGAGGGCTGCTGGTACTGCCACACCCAGCAGGTCCGCACCCTGGTCCCGGACACGAAGCGCTCCGGCTGGCGCGGCGTCGACGCGCCCATCAGCACGCCTCCCGAGTACGTGCGCGACGCCCCGCACCTCCTCGGCACCCGGCGCGTCGGCCCCGACCTGGCGCGGGTCGGCGGCAAGTACGACCAGAGCTGGCACCGGACCCACTTCCGCAATCCCCGCGACCTGGTGCCCGGCTCGGTGATGCCGCCCTTCCCCTGGCTCCTCGACCGGAACGGCGGCCGGGACTTCGAGGACGTCGTCGCCTACCTCCAGACGCTGGGACGCGGGGTGAGCTGGCGCCCCGACCGCGACTATGAGCGCTGAGCTTTGGCGCGGCGAGATCGGGCCCTACGCCTTCATGATCCTGAACGTCCTCGGGGTCGCGGCGGCGCTGGCCTGGGCATGGCGCCGGGGCCTCTTCTGCGGCCTCGACGCCGAGATGGAGGGCTGTCTCGAGCCGGGCCGCGACGGCGCGCCCGGGAAGGAGCATCGGCCATGACGCAGACCACCGACGAGATCCACGAGTACCCGGGCGAGGTGAAGGAGAGGCCCGGCGGCCCCATCCCGCTGTTCCTCAAGCTGACCTACGTGGGCTTCACCGCCTTCGGCGTCGTCTACTTCTTCCTGTACCGCGCGGGCGATGGCGCCCCCCTGGTCAAGGCGCTGAACGCCGTGACCGGCCATGGCGCTCCCTGAGGCGACCTGGGTCCGGCCGCCGGCGCGCGACCGGCTCCACCGGAGCCGGCGCGCGCTCCAGGTGGCGACGTCGCTCGTCTTCATCGCCGCGCCCTTCGTCGACCTCCTCCGCTTCGACCTGAAGAACGGCGCCCTGATCCTGGCCGGGACCCCCTACGGCCTGGGAGAGCTCTCGGCCACGTACCTGGTGGTCCTTCTCTTCATCCTGGTGGTCTTCGCCGGGGCGCTGCTCTACGGCCGCATCTACTGCGGGTGGATGTGCCCGCAGACCACGCTCTCGGAGCTGGTGGCGGGCCTGGAGCGCCGGGCCTGCAGGGGGGCCCGGGGAACGGTGCGCTGCCGGGTCGCCGGGCCCGCCGCCGCGCTCCTCATGGGCTCCTTCGTGGCCGCGAGCCTGGTGAGCTACTTCCTCGACCCGGCCGACCTCCTGGCCCCGCCCCCGGCGGCCTGGGGGAGCTTCGGCGTGACCGCGCTCCTCCTCACCGCCGACCTCCAGGCCCTGCGCCACCGCCTCTGCGTCGGGATCTGCCCCTACGGGATCCTCCAGAACATCGTCCAGGACGGCCGGACGCTGGGGGTCTCGCTCGATCCGGCGCGGCGCGCGGAGTGCACGAGCTGCCTCCTCTGCGTGCGCGCCTGCTTCATGGGGGTGGACATCCGCGAGCGGGCCTTCGACCCCCGCTGCCTCAACTGCGGCGACTGCATCTCCGCGGCGCGCCTCGCCAAGCGCTGCCCCGCCGACCCGCTCATCCGCTTCCGCTACGGCACCGAGTCCTCGCGCTGGCCGGCCTGGCTCCGCAGGTTCGGGATCTCCGACGCCCGGCGCGCCCTGGTCGCGGTGCTGGTCGCCGCGGTCGCCGCCCTGAGCTTCGCCGCGCTCGGGGGCGAGAAGCGAGTCGAGGTGAAGGTGGCCGCGCTTCACGACCGGACCTCCACCGACGGCGCCGGCGCGGTCCGCAACGTCTACCGGGTCACGGTGAGCAACCGGACGCGCCGGCCGGTCCGCCTCCACCTCGAGGCCGCGGGCGTGCCGGGCCTGGCCCTGGAGGCGCCGGAGGAGATCGCGCTGCGCCCCAACCAGCACCTCTCCCGCGACGTGTCCCTGGCGGCGCCCGGGGCCGGCCTCCGGCCCGGCGCCCACCCGGTCACCGTTCGATCCGTTCCCGAGGGGCCCGGCGACGCGATCGACGTCCAGGCCCGCTTCTTCGTCCCCTCCCGGAGGTAGTCATGCGCTCGGTCGTCGTCGGCACCTTCGCCCTCTTCCTCGGCATCCTGCTCGCCGCCTGGGTGGCCTCCGAGCGCGCCCGCCCCGCCATCATCGACGTCGACCCGGCGAAGGTCGGAGCGAAGGGCCGCTGAGGAGCCCGTGGCCCCGGCCTCCACGCCCGCCTGCCGCCTCTGCGCCGGCCCGCTGGCCCCGTCGCAGGTCGGGAGGGGCTTCTGCTGCGAGGGCTGCGCCGCCGTCGCCCAGATCCTCGACGCCTCGGGCTTCCGCGGCGACCGGCGGGGGAGCGCCGCCTTCCTCGAGGCCGGCCGCGCCGGCCTGGTCCCCGGGGAAGGCGGCGCGGCGGCGCCCGGGCCCGCGGCAGCGGCGGGCGAATCCCGGGAGGCCAGCCTCGGCCTCCAGGGCCTGTGGTGCCCGTCCTGCGGCTGGCTCGTCGAGTCGGTCCTGGCCCGCACGCCCGGGGTGCTCTCGGCGCGCGTCGCCTTCTTCGCCGATCTGTGCGAGGTCCGCTTCGACCCGGCCCGCATCGACGAGGCGGGGATCGAGCGGCGCATCGAGCGCCTCGGCTACCGCGTGCGCCGCGAGCGCGAGGCCCGGGACCGGGGGCCGCTGCTGCGCTTCGGCATCGCAGCCCTGCTGCAGATGAACGTCATGTGGCTCTCCTACGCCCTCTACGCCCACGGGAGCGGCCAGGGGCTCGAGGGCGTCGCCCGCCTCCTCCCCTGGCTGCTGGCCGCGCTCTCGGCGCCGGTGGTCTTCGGCGCCGGGGCGCCCATGCTCTCGCGCGCCTGGCGAGCCCTCCGGGAGCGGGCGCTCGTCATGGACTCCCTCATCTCGCTGGCCGCGGTGACCGCCTGGCTCTACAGCCTGGCGGCCGCCGCCCGGGGCAGCTCGCTCGTCTACTTCGACGGCGCCGCCGGGCTCGTGACCTTCCGCCTCCTGGGCCGGCTCCTGGAGCAGGCGGCCTTCCGCCGGGCCGGCCGGGCGGCCGAGGCGGTGCGGCGCCTGCTGCCGCGCAAGGCCCGCCGGCTCGGCGGGGACGGGCCGCGCTGGGCGGCGGCGGAGGCGCTCGTCCCCGGCGACCGCATCCGCGCCGAGCCGGGCGAGCGCGTCCCGGTCGACGGCCGGGTCGTGGCCGGGGTGGGCCGGGTCAGCACCGCGGTGGTGGACGGCGAGCCGCGCCCGCGCCCGGTGCGCCCCGGGGACCTCGTGCCCGGCGGGTCGACCTGCGGCGAGACCGCGCTCGACCTGGAGGTGACCGCGCCGGCCTCGGCGTCGCTCCTGGCCCGCGTCGCCGACCACGTGGCCCGCGCCTCGGGGCGGCGCGGGCCCGCCCCGGAGGTCGCGGACGCGCTGGCCCGCGTCTTCCTGCCGGGCGTCCTGGCCCTCGCCGCCGCGACCGGGGTGGCCTGGGCTGCCGCCGGCCTCGCGCCCGGCCTGGCCTTCGAGCGCGCCCTGAGCGTGCTCGTCGTCTCCTGCCCCTGCGCACTCGGCATCGCCGCTCCCCTCTGCCGGGTGGTGGCCGCGGGGGCCCTGGCGCGGCGCGGCGTGATCGCCCGGGGCGAGGGGGCCCTGGACCAGGTGGCCGACGCCCGCCTCATCGCCTTCGACAAGACCGGGACGCTGACGCAGGGCCGCCCGGTCCTCGAGGCGCTGGAGGCACAGGCCGCCGGGCGGGAGGAGGCGCTCGCGGCCCTGGCCGCGCTCGAGGCGCGGTCGGGCCACCCCATCGCCCAGGCGGCGCGGGAAGCGGCCGGCGGCCTCGCCCTCCCGACCGCGGACGGGCTGCAGGCCGCGCCGGGGCAGGGCGTGTCGGGCGCCCTCGCGGGAGAGCCGGCCTGGGCCGGAAAGCCGGGCTGGGTGGAATCGCTGGCCGGTCCGGCGCCCGCGGGGGTCCGCGCCGCGGCGGCGCGGGAGGAGGCGGCCGGCCGGACCGTCGTCCTGCTCGCCTGGGGCGCGGGCCGCTGGGCCGCCCTGTCGTTCGGCGACGCCCTCCGCCCCGATGCGGCCGCCGCCGTCGCCGATCTCCGCGGCCTCGGCCTCGAGACGCTGGTGCTCAGCGGCGACGGCCCGCAGGCCGCGGCGGCGGCCGCCCGCGCCGCCGGCGCCGGGGGCGCCGCCGGCGCCCTGCTCCCCGAGGACAAGGCGCGGGCGCTGGAGCGGGCGGCGTCCGAGGCGGGGCGCAGGCCCATCTTCGTCGGCGACGGGATCAACGACGCCCCCGGCCTCGCCGCCGCGGTCGGCGTGGCCGTGGCCAGCGGCACCGACTTCGCGCGCGAGACCGCCGACGTCCTCCTGCTCGAGCCGGGGCTGGCGCCCATCCCGGGCCTGGTGCGGTACGCGCGGCGCGCCCGCCGCGCCATCCGCCAGAACCTCGCCTGGGCGGCCGTCTACAACGCGGCGCTCGTGCCGCTCGCCGCCGCCGGCCGCCTGACGCCGGTCTGGGCCGCGGCGGCGATGGTGACCAGCGGCCTCCTCGTGGTCCTGAACGCGCTGCGCCTGCAGCCGCCCCGGCGCCTTCCCGCTCCGGAGGGGGAGGCGGCGCCTGCGCCGCTCGCATCCCCGGCGTGAAGCGCCTTGACCGCCGTCAATCGCGTTGCCACCGAGATTCCCGGATCCCGCAACACCGCGTTCCAGGGCGGCTTCCCGGCCTCTGGTTGATCCACGTCAATTGTGACGATTGACCGCGGACGTTGACTTCGATACGCGGGGCGGGCCAGGCTGCGGCAATCCATCCACCCAGGGGGTTGCCGTGGGCAAGTCCTCGACCTGGTTCACGAGGGAGTGCGCCGAGCGCGGGCTCTCGCGCCGCGATTTCATGCGCTTCTGCTCGGCGATGGCGTCGGCGCTGGCGCTTCCGGCCGCCTTCGCCCCGCGCATCGCCGAGGCGCTGGAGAAGGCCAAGAAGCCCGTCCTGGTCTGGCTCGAGTTCCAGGACTGCTGCGGGAACACCGAGTCGTTCCTGCGCGCCTCCCGCCCCTCGGCCGCCGACGTCGTCCTCGACGTCCTCTCGGTCGACTACCAGGAGACCATCATGGCCGCCGCCGGCCACCAGGCCGAGGAGGCCCTGAAGGCCACGGTGCGCGACCACAAGGGCGCCTACCTCGCCGTGGTGGAGGGGTCGATCCCCACCGGCGAGGGCGGCGCCTACTGCTGCATCGCCGGCCGCTCGGCGCTCGAGATCGCCCGCGAGGTCTGCGGCGGGGCCGCCGCCACCATCGCCATGGGCACCTGCGCCACCTTCGGGGGGCTCCCGGCCGCCGCGCCCAACCCCACCGGCGCGCTCGGCGTCGGCGACGCCGTGCCGGGGGTGAAGAACCTCGTCAACCTCTCCGCCTGCCCCGCGAACGCGGAGAACCTCACCGCGCTCATCGTCCACTACCTCACCTTCAAGGCCTGGCCGGCCCTCGACGCCCACCGCCGCCCGCTCTTCGCCTACGGAAAGGCCATCCACGACGGCTGCGAGCGCCGGGCCCACTTCGACGCCGGGCAGTACGTGGAGGCCTTCGGCGACGAGGGGCACCGCCGCGGCTACTGCCTCTACAAGATGGGGTGCAAGGGGCCGGTCACCTACCAGAACTGCCCCACCGTCCGCTGGAACGAGGGCACGAGCTGGCCCATCGGCTGCGGCCACCCGTGCATCGGCTGCGCCGAGCCGGACTTCTGGGACAAGATGGCGCCCTTCTACCGGCACCTGCCCGGGGCGCCCGGCTTCGACGTGATGAGCACCGTCGACGGCGTCGGCCTGGCCGGCACGGCCGTCGTGGGCGCCGCCTTCACCGCGCACGCGCTCGTCTCGCTGGCGCGGGGCCGCAAGGCCGACGCCGGATCGACTCCACCCGCTGACCCCGGCAAGGGGAGCTAGCCATGGCCCACGTCGTCGTCGACCCCATCACCCGGATCGAGGGCCACCTCCGCATCGAGGCGGAGGTGGACGGAGGCGCGGTGCGCGACGCCTGGTCGAGCGCCACGATGTTCCGGGGCGTGGAGCTGATCCTCAAGGGGCGCGACCCCCGCGACGCCTGGGCCATCACCCAGCGCATCTGCGGCGTCTGCACCACGGTGCACGCCATCGCCTCCATCCGCGCCGTCGAGAACGCGGTGGGGGCGGTGCCTCCGCCCAACGCCCGCCTGCTGCGGAACGTCGTCATCGCCGCGCAGTGCGTGCAGGACCACGTCATCCACTTCTACCACCTGCACGCCCTCGACTGGGTCGACGTGGTCTCGGCGCTCTCGGCCAGCCCGGCCAAGACCTCGGCCCTGGCCGAGTCCATCTCCGACTGGCCCCTGTCGTCGCCGAAGTACTTCGCCGGCGTGCACGCGCGCCTGAAGGCCTTCGTCGACCGCGGCCAGCTCGGGCCCTTCGCCAACGCCTACTGGGGCCACCCGGCCTACCGGCTCCCGCCGGAAGCCAACCTCATGGCGGTGGCGCACTACCTCGAGGCGCTCGACTGGCAGCGCGAGTTCATCAAGATCCACGCCACCCTCGGCGGGAAGAACCCGCATCTCCAGTCCTTCCTGGTCGGCGGGATGGCGACCCCGGTCGACCTGGACTCCCAGGCGGCCATCAACGCCGGCTCCATCGCGGCCATCAACGCCCACATCGCCAAGGGGAAGGAGTTCGTCTCCAAGGTCTACATCCCCGACGTCCTGGCGGTGGCGCCCTTCTACAAGGACTGGGCCGCCCTCGGCGCCGGCGTGGGCAACTTCCTCGCCTACGGCGAGTACCCCGAGGGCGACGGCGCCCGGGCGCCGCTCTTCCTCCCCTCGGGCGTCATCCGCAGGAAGGACCTCTCCCGGGTCGAGGCCTTCGACCCGTCGAAGGTCACCGAGCAGGTCAAGCACTCCTGGTACGAGTACGGCGGCGGCGACGACAAGGCCCTGCACCCGACCAGGGGCGAGACCCGGCCCCGGTACACCGGGCCCAAGCCCCCGTACCAGCGACTCGACACCTCGGCGAAGTACAGCTGGCTCAAGTCCCCGCGCTACGACGGCCTGCCGATGGAGGTCGGCCCGCTGGCGCGCATGCTGGTCGCGTACGGGTCGGGTCACGCGCAGGTGAAGGCGCTGGTCCATGCCGTGCTCGCCAAGCTCAAGGTCGGGCCCGAGATCCTGTTCTCCACCCTCGGCCGCGTC
>DATBLK010000358.1:0-16941 GCA_036555405.1 Anaeromyxobacteraceae bacterium | reverse complement strand
GGCCCCTCGGCGGCGTCGACGAGGAGGAGCACCCCGTCGACGAGGCGCAGCGCCCGCTCGACCTCGCCGCCGAAGTCGGCGTGGCCTGGGGTGTCGACGATGTTGATCTTGACGCCGCGGTAGGTGACCGCGGTGTTCTTCGCGAGGATGGTGATCCCCTTCTCGCGCTCGAGGTCGTTCGAGTCCATGACGCGCTCGACGACCTGCTCGTTCGCGCGGAAGACGCCCGCCTGCCGCAGCATGAAGTCGACGAGCGTGGTCTTGCCGTGGTCGACGTGGGCGACGATGGCGACGTTGCGGATGTGCTCGCGGGGGATCATCGGGGGCGCGGAGGGCGGCGATGTATAGCCGCGGCGGGGCGCCGGCCGCAAGGGCGGCCGGCCTCGCGGTCAGAGGAAGCCCATGCGCCGGGTCGAGGCCAGGACCTGCTCCACCTCGGCGAGGATGCCCATGTGGCGGCAGGCCTGGAGGAAGGCGAGGCCCTCGCGCTCGGCGAGGCCGGAGAGGGCCACCAGGTCGCGCACGCCCTTGGTGCCGTCGGCGTGGGCCAGCATCTCCGCCTCGCGGGAGCGGAGCGCGAGCCGGTGGAGGTCGAAGGCGGGGTCGGGGGCCGGGGCCAGGGCCAGGGAGGGCGGGAGCGCGGCGCGGAGCCGGTCGAGCGGGGCGGCGCGTCGCATCCCCTCCAGGATCAGCTCGCCCGGGAAGATGGCGAGCGCGATGCGCTCCCGGGCCGGCAGCGGCGCGAAGGAGAAGCGGTAGGCGCCGTCTGGCCAGGCGAAGACCGACCAGACGATCTCCTTCACCTGCTCCTCGACGAGCGCCGCGCGGCGCTCCGACGTCAGCAGGCCGCGCGACAGCATCGCCGCCGAGGTGGTCTCGCCGGGGCGGAGGCCGGCGAGCAGGGCGCGGAGGGCAGGGCGGTCGAGCAGACCCTCGCGCACGCACGTCGCGCCGAATCGATCCGCCGGCGCGTTGGAGGTGGCGAAGACCGGCGCCCCCCGGTCGAAGAGGACGAGCCGGCGCTGGGCGCCCCGCGCCAGCGACAGGGCGCCGGTGGCCTGGCCGGTGTGGAGGACGGCGAGGAAGCGCGGCAGCGGCACGGCGGCGAGGTCGCCGTCCGGGAAGAGGGGAGCGGCCAGCGGCGCCGGCGGCGGGGGCGGGGAGGGACGACAGGGCGGAGGCCCGGCCAGCCCCTCCGCCGGGCGGGGCGCCGACCAGGGGACGGTCTCGTCGAGCGCGGGCCGCGCCGGCGAGAAGACGAGGCTGTCGAAGTCGGCGAGGGAACCGCCGAGCGCCTCCTCGTCCGGCGACCTGGGCACCACGCGGGGAGTGTAGCACGCGCCTGGCGCCGCCGCCGGCCCCCGGCTACGCTGCCCCGGTGCGCGGTCTCCACCACGTCGCCCTGCTCTGCGCCGACCTCGAGGCCTGCGAGCGCTTCTACCGCGAGGCCATCGGGCTCCGGGTGCTCCGCCGCTGGCCGCGCCCGGGCGAGGGCGACCGGAGCGTCTGGCTCGACGCCGGGGACGGGACCTTCCTGGCGCTGGAGCGCGCCGCTGCGGCGCCCGGCGGCGCATCCGGCGCCGGTCCCGGGTGGCACGTGGTGGCGCTGCGCATCGAGCCCGGCGACCGGCAGCCCCTGGAGGCGCGGCTCGCGGCGCGGGGCGTGGCGGTGGTGCGGCGCACCCCGCACACGCTGTTCGTCCTCGATCCGGAGGGCAACCGCGTCGGGCTCTCGCACTGGCCCGCGGAGGCGCCGTGAAGGAGATCTTCGAGCGGCGGCGCTACCGGACGGACAACTACCTCTACCTCCTCGGCGAGGGCGAGGACGCGGCGCTCGTCGACCCCGGCGACGCGCCGTCGGCGCTGCGCCTGTGCCGGGACCTCGGGGTGCGGCCGCGGGCCGTCGTCCACACCCACGGCCACCCCGACCACAGCGGCGGCAGCGAGGAGGTCCGCGCCGCCACCGGCGCCCCGGTGTACGGCCACGGCGCCGACGCCGCCTGGTTCCGTCCCGACGAGGACCTCGCGGGCCGCGAGGAGATCCGGGTCGGGGCCCTGCGGATCGGGGTCCGCGCCGCGCCCGGGCACACGCCCGGCTCGGTGCTGCTCCTGTGGCGCGGGCGGCTCCTGACCGGCGACACGCTCTTCTGGGGCGGCTGCGGGAACTGCCGGCACGGCGGCGATCCGCGCGCGCTGGCGCGCACCGTCCTCGGGACGGTGGCGGCCCTGGAGGGCGCGCTCCTCGTCCACCCGGGCCACGACTACGCGGCCCAGAACCTCCCCTTCGCCGCAGACCTCGAGCCGGGGAGCGCGGCCGTGGCCGCCCGGTTGCGGGCCGCGGAGGCCGCCCGCGGCGCCGGCCTCGAGCCCGAGGCCCCGACGCTGTCCCAGGAACGGGAGGTGAACCCCTTCCTCCGGGTCGCGCGCCTGCGGGACGCGCTGGAGCGGCGCGGGGTCGCCTGGACGTCGGAGGAGGAGGGCTTCGTGGCCCTGCGGGCGCTGCGCGACCGCTGGTGATCCCCGCCCGGGACGCGGCGCGACCTCCGAGGCCCCGGTGACCCGTGTCACATCGGCGCTGCGCTGCTCCTGCTATGGTCCGTCCCGAAGCGCCTGCTAGATTGGCGCCGAGGAGGAAGCCGCATGAGACCCATCGTCGCACTCTGGCTCGCCGCCCTTCCGGCGCTGGCGGCCGCCGAGCCCGGCACGGTCGACTGGCAGCGCAAGGTGGTGAGGTGCACCGGCACCGGCGCGCCGAACCTCCGCGACGCCCAGGGGAACATCGCGGTGGCTCGCATCGGCGCCGAGCGGGCGGCCCGGCTCGACGCCCTCCGGAACTGCATGGAGGGGCTGAAGGGCGTCCGCATCCACGGCAGCGAGACGGTGGGGGGCGCCGTGTCCGGGGACGCCGGGCTGCGCGCCCGCGTCGAGGGCGTGGTGAAGGGGTTCAAGGTGATCGACAAGCCGCGCTACTTCTCCGACGGCGGCGTCGAGATGGACGTGGAGGTCCCCCTCGACGGCGTCGCGGAGGTCGTGGCGCCGGCGACCTCCCCCGACGCGGGGTCGGGCGCGGCCCGCACCGACGAGACCGGCCTGATCGTCGACGCCACGGGGACCGGCGTGGCGCCGGGCCTGGCGCCGCGCCTCGTCGACGAGAGCGGCCGCGAGGTCTACGGCCTGGGCCAGGTGAAGGCCGAGTCGCGGAAGAAGAGCGGAGCGGTCGCGTACGCGCGCAGCGTGGAGGAGACGAAGAAGCAGCTCGCCGATCGCATCGGACAGAAGCCGCGCGTCCTCCGAGCCCTGAAGGCCGACGGCACCGACCTGGTCATCGCCGACGGCGACGCCGCGTCGCTGCGGGCGCCGCCCCCCGCCTACCTCGCCGAGGGGCGGGTCGTCATCGTCACCGACTGACCGGGAGGGAAACCCATGAAGCGCGCCATCCTCTTCGCGAGCCTCCTCGCCGCCGCGGCCGCCGCCGCCGAGGACGTCCGGAAGGCCGAGGCCCAGGGCTTCGGTCCCATCGTCGAGAACGACGTCGCCGCGGCCCGCGAGCGGGCGCGGGACGACGCCCTGCGCGGCTGCGTGCAGCAGGTCGCGACCACCATCGTCACCGCCGCCACCGAGACCGACCAGGCCCAGCTCCTGAGCGACAAGATCTACTCCCACTCCCAGGGCTACGTGCGGAAGTTCGCCGTCCTGGACGACAGGCGGGACGGGAACACCTGGGTGACCAAGCTCCGCTGCGAGGTCTCCGAGGGCAAGCTCGACGAGGACCTCATGGCCTTCGGCATCGCCTACCGCCGCGAGGGCATGCCCCGGGTCATCGTCCTCCTGGCGGAGCAGTCGATCCACGCGACCCAGGCCAGCGGCTGGTGGCAGGGGGGCGGCAACGCCGCCGACCTCCGGGTCGCCGAGAACGCCTTCATCGACCGGATGTCGCGCTCCGGGTTCTCCTTCGTCGATCCCGAGGTGCTCTCGGGCAAGGTGAAGCTCGAGACGGTCGGGGCCGACCCGAACCTCCAGGAGGCCCGCGAGATCGGGCGCCTGAGCGGCGCCGAGGTGGTGGTGGTGGGGCGGTCGATCGCCAAGCCGGTGGGCCAGATCGAGGTCCCGGGCGGCGCGCTCTTCGCCGCGGTGGCCAACGTCTCGGCGCGCGCCGTCCGCACCGACACCGGGGCGGTGGTGGCCAGCGCCGAGTTCACCGGGCGGACGCAGAACGACTTCGAGCAGTCCACCGCCGGCCGCAAGGCGCTCTCCGAGGCCGGGCGGCAGCTCGCGGGGGACCTCTTCGCCAAGATCGGCAAGGCCTGGACCCGGGAGCAGTCGGGCGGGCGCCGCCTGGCCCTGACGGTGAGGGGCGTCGACGACTACGCCCGACTGGCGGCCTTCAAGGCGCAGGTGGTGAACGGGGTGAAGGGCGTGAAGGACGTGGTGGAGCGGTCGATGGAGGGCGGGAAAGCCGAGCTCGAGGTGGTGGTCGCCGGCACGAGCCAGTCCCTGGCCACCGAGCTCGCCACCAGGAAGTTCCAGGGCTTCGCCGTCAAGGTCCGGAAGGTCACCGCCGGCGCCATCGAGGTGGAGCTCAAGTGAGGGGGGACGCCATGCGCAAGCTCCTCCCCGCCGCCGCGGGTGCCTCCCTGGCGCTCGCCGCAGCCGCGGGCGCCCTGGCCGCCGCGCCGCCGCCGCCGGGACAGGTCACCTTCGTCGCCGGCGACGCGACGCGCAGCGCGGGCGGGAAGACGGAGAAGCTCGCCGTGGGCAGCGCCGTCTTCGAGAACGACACGCTGGAGACGAGGGGGCGGACCCGCCTCGAGATCACCCTGCGGGACCAGAGCGTGGTCCGGGTGGGGCCGAGGTCGAAGGTCATCATCAGCGCCGCGGTCTTCGGCCGGGTGGTGGAGGATCGCAAGGTGGCGGCGCGGCTCGTGGTCGGCGACGTCTGGGCCAAGGTGGCAAGGGCGGTGGGCGGCGACGCGACGTTCGAGGTCCAGACCGCCAACGCGGTGGCCGGGGTCCGCGGGACCACCTTCCGGGTGGACGCGCGGGCCGACAAGTCGCTGGTGGTGAAGGTCTACGGCGGCACCGTGGCCGTGGCCGGCAGCGGGCCCATTCCCCGGCCCGCCCACGAGGGCGCGGAGCCGGGCGGGAAGAAGCCGCGGAAGCAGGTCGCCGGCCCGCAGGAGGTCACCCGCGAGCAGTGGGAGCGCATCGTCGGAGAAATGATGCAGGTGCGGGTCTCGGCCGACGGCAGGCCCGCCGAGCCGGAGCCGTTCAAGCTGGCCGCGGCCGGCGCCGACGCCTTCGAGGCCTGGAACCGGGAGCGAGACGCGGCCCCGTAGGGGAGGGTCGGACCCGATGCCCGGCCCCTCCAGCGTCCTCACGGTCGCGAACGCCCTCTCGGCGCTCCGGCTCCTGCTCACGCCGGTCTTCCTCTGGCTCTACCTGCGCCGGGACGGCCCGCTGGCGGTGGCGGTCTACGCCATCGCCGCCGCCAGCGACCTCCTCGACGGGCTGGCGGCCCGGGCGCTCGACCAGCGCTCCAAGCTGGGGGCCCTGCTCGACGCCGTCGCCGACAAGTTCCTGTCCCTGGCGGCGCTCCTCGCGCTGGCGGCCCGCGAACGCGTGCCGCTGTGGCTCCCGCTCCTCGACCTCTCCCGGGACCTCGCCCAGCTCGCCGGGGCCGCCTGGCTGCGGAGCCGCCGGCGGGTCGTTCCCATCGCGCCGACGCGGATCGGGAAGTACGCCACCTTCGCGCTGAACGGCACCGTGCTCCTCGCCCTCTCCGAGGAGGTGGGCGCGCCGCGGTCGGTGCTGGCGCCCTGGGTCGCGGCCGGCGGGCTCGTCGCCGCCCTGTGCCTGGCCGTCTCCTGGATCCAGTACTTCCACTTCTTCGTGCGCAGCGCGCAGGGCCGCTGGGCCGAGGACCCGGCGCGTTGACAGGCAGCGCGAACGCGGATAGGGATCGCGACCGCCTGCAGGCCCGTAGCTCAGTGGTAGAGCACTACCTTGACACGGTAGGGGTCGGTGGTTCAATCCCACTCGGGCCTACCAGCCGGGGGAATCACCGCGAGGTGGTTCCCCCTCTTCTTGTCGGCGCCGGCGGCGGTTCCTTCCCGGCGAGCGCGAGCCAGCTGCGCAGGATCGCGTTCCGGTGGGCGTCGGTCACCTGGTCGAACGGCGTGACCCAGATGTTCCGGGCGCCGCCCTCCACGCACGGGGGTCGACCTCGGCGCGGGCGCGGCGGGAGCGAGCGCTTGCGCGCGGTGTGGGGCGCGCGCTACAAGCCGGCGCCATGTCCGCCCAGGTGAAGGTCACGCTCCCCGACGGCTCGTCGAAGGAGACGGCGGCGGGAACGACCGTCGCCGACTTCGTCCGGACCCACATCGGGGCCGGCCTCGCCAGGGCGGCCTACTTCGCCAGGCTCGACGGCGAGGCGGTGGACCTCTCGCGCCCCATCGAGCGCGACGCGCGGCTCGAGGTGGTGACGACGAGGAGCCCGGAGGCCCTGGAGGTGGCGCGCCACGACGCGGCCCACGTGATGGCGAGCGTGGTCCAGAAGCTCTACCCGGGGACGCAGGTCACCATCGGCCCGGCCATCGAGGACGGCTTCTACTACGACTTCGCCCGGGACCAGCCCTTCACGCCGGAAGACCTGGAGGCCATCGAGAAGGCGGTGGGCGAGGCCATCGCCGCCGACCTCCCCTTCGTCCGCTCCGAGGTCTCGACGGACGAGGCCCTGCGCCTCTTCGAGGGGATGGGCGAGAGGTACAAGGTCGAGATCGTGAAGGACATCGCCGCCAGGGGAGCGAAGACGCTCACCCTGTACCGCCACGGCGACTGGGTGGACTTCTGCCTCGGCCCTCACGGCCCGTCGACGAAGCGCATCGGCGCGGTGAAGCTGCTCTCGGTGGCGGGCGCCTACTGGCGCGGCGACAGCAGGAACCCGATGCTCCAGCGCATCTACGGGACCGCCTTCTTCGACCGGAAGGAGCTCGACGCCTGGCTGGCCCGCCAGGAGGAGCTGAAGAAGCGCGACCACCGCAAGCTGGGCCCGGCGCTGGGCCTCTTCACCTTCCACGAGTTCGCGGCCGGGAGCGCCTTCTGGCTGCCCCGCGGGACCACCCTCTACAACACGCTCGCCGACGCCATGCGCCGGCTGGTCGCCAGGAATGGCTACCTGGAGGTGAAGACGCCGCTGCTCTTCGACAGGAGGCTCTGGGAGCGGAGCGGCCACTGGGGCGTCTACCGCGAGAACATGTTCCTGGTGCTCGACAAGGAGTCCGACCCGGCGCTCCCGGTCGACCAGAGGCTCTCCATGAGCCTCAAGCCCATGAACTGTCCCTCCCACTACCTCATCTACGGGATGGCGCGCCGCAGCTACCGGGAGCTGCCGCTCCGGTACTTCACCGTCGACGTCCTGTACCGGAACGAGCTCTCGGGCGCGCTCGGCGGGCTCACCCGCGTGCGCCAGTTCGCGCAGGACGACTCGCACATCTTCGTCATGGAGTCGCAGATCCCCGACGAGGTGGAGCGCATCGCCGGCCTGATCCGGACCGTGTACCGGGCCTTCGGCCTGGACTTCTCGCTCCGCTTCTCGACCCGGCCGCCCGACCCGGCGGACCGGGTGGGCGACGACGCGCTCTGGGACAAGGCCGAGGCGGCGCTGCGCTCCGCCCTGGACCGGCTGGGGCTCCCCTGGGAGCTCAACCCCGGCGACGGCGCCTTCTACGGCCCCAAGATCGACTTCGTGGTCACGGACTCGCTGGGCCGCAAGTGGCAGACCTGCACCATCCAGCTCGACTACGCGGCGCCGGAGCGCTTCGACCTCACCTACGTCGGCGAGGACAACCGCGAGCACCGGCCGGTGGTCATCCACCGGGCCGTCTACGGGTCCTTCGAGCGGTTCATCGCCATCCTCGTCGAGCACTACGCCGGCGCCTTCCCCGCCTGGCTGGCGCCGGTGCAGGCGCGGGTGGTGACCGTCTCCGACCGCTTCGCCGCCTGGGGACGCGAGGTCGCCGATCGGCTCCGGGACGCAGGCCAGCGCGTGGAGCTCGACGAGTCGTCGGACAAGCTCGGCGCCAAGATCCGCAACGCCGAGATGCAGAAGGTCCCCTTCGCCCTGGTGGTGGGCGAGAAGGAGGTGGCGGCCAGGGGCGTCGCGCCTCGGCGCCACGGAGGCGAGGATCTCAAGACGATGCCGCTCGAGGCCTTCGCCGAGCTCCTGCGGCGCGAGGGGACGGCTCCGTTCTGACCGGGGCCCCGACCTTGACGGGGCTCCCCCTTGCCGCTAGTCTCGACCGCTCGATGTCTTTCGTACGCAGCGAGCGTCGACTTCTTCGCCTGGCGGGAGAGTCCCGGCCGGGCTAGTCGCGCCGAGACCTCTTCCGCCGCCACCGGCCGGAGAGGTCCTCCCCCACAGCGACGACCCCTTCGGCCCCGACCCGGAGCCCGTGGAGCCGTCATGCCCGAATCCGAAAAAGTAGCCTCGATGGACCGCGTCGTCATCTTCGACACCACCCTGCGCGACGGCGAGCAGAGCCCGGGCTGCAGCATGAACCTGGGGCAGAAGCTGCGGGTGGCGCGCGCCCTCCAGGAGCTCGGCGTCGACGTCATCGAGGCCGGATTCGCGGCCGCCTCGCCGGGCGACGCCGAGGCCATCCAGGCGGTGAGCCGCGAGGTCCACGGCCCGGTCATCGCCAGCCTCTGCCGCTGCAACCGCGGCGACATCGAGGCCTCCTGGAAGGCGCTCCGCGACGCCCCGCGCCGCCGCTGCCACGTCTTCCTGGCCACGAGCCCCATCCACCGCGACTTCAAGCTGAAGATGGCGAAGGGCGAGATCGTGAAGCGGGCGGTCGAGGGCGTGCGGCTGGCGCGCGAGAAGTTCGAGGACGTCGAGTTCTCCACCGAGGACGCGGCCCGGACCGAGCTCGAGTTCCTCGCCGAGGTGGTGGAGAAGACCATCGAGGCCGGCGCCACCACGCTCAACATCCCCGACACCGTGGGGTACGCGCTGCCGCAGACCTACGCCGAGACCCTCGCCTACCTCCGCAAGCACGTCCGCGGCATCGACCGGGTGACGATCAGCGTTCACTGCCACAACGACCTGGGCCTGGCGGTCGCCAACTCCCTCGCCGGCGTCCTGGTGGGGGCGCGGCAGGTGGAGTGCACCATCAACGGCATCGGCGAGCGGGCCGGGAACGCCTCCCTCGAGGAGATCGCCATGGCGCTCCGGACCCGGGCCGACGTCTTCAAGGTGCAGCACGGCATCCGGACCGAGCGGCTCTTCGCCACCAGCAAGCTGGTCTCCCAGGTCACCGGCAGCTACGTGCAGCGGAACAAGGCCATCGTCGGGCAGAACGCCTTCGCCCACGAGGCCGGCATCCACCAGCACGGCATGCTCAGCCACCGGGAGACCTACGAGATCATGCGGCCGGAGGAGGTCGGCTTCAGCCGCTCCCAGCTCGTCCTCGGCAAGCACTCCGGGCGCCACGCCCTCAAGGAGCGGCTGGTGGAGCTCGGCTACCGCCTCGACGACGCCCAGCTCGACAAGGTCTTCGCCGACTTCAAGCTCCTGGCCGACAAGAAGAAGGAGATCTACGACGCCGACCTCGAGGCGCTGGTGATCCACGGCCAGCTCCTCAAGGGCCAGCAGATGTGGGAGCTGGCGGCCCTCTCGACGACCAGCGGCACCGGAACGTTGCCCGCGGCCTCCATCGCGCTGCTGAAGTCCGGCGGGGAGCGCTTCCAGGCGGCCAGCGCCGGCGACGGGCCGGTGGACGCGGTCTTCAAGGCCATCGAGCAGATCACCGGCGTCGAGGTCCGCCTCCGCGACTACCGCATCGCCGCGGTGACCACCGGCGAGGACGCGCAGGGCGAGGTGAGCCTGGAGGTCGAGCACGGCGGGGGCGTCTACCGGGGGCGGGCCCTCTCGACCGACATCATCGAGGGCAGCGCCCGCGCCTTCCTCGACGTCGTGAACCGCATCGTCCTGAAGCGGGAGAACGGCACCCGGAGCGCCCAGGCGATGGACGAGGGCACCCCCTAGCCGTGGCGCCGCGCACCCTCTTCCGGAAGGTCTGGGACGCGCACCTGGTGCGCGACGAGAGCCAGGACTCGCCGGCGGTGCTCTACGTGGACCTCCACCTCGTCCACGAGGTGACGAGCCCGCAGGCCTTCCAGACCCTGCGCGGGCGCGGGCTCGGGGTGCGCCGCCCCGAGCGGACGCTGGCGACGATGGACCACTCCACCCCGACGCTCCCGCCGGGCGCCGACGGGCGCTGGCCCTTCGCCGACGCGCAGGCCGAGGCGCAGGTGGCGCAGCTCGAGCGCAACTGCCGCGACTTCGGCCTGGAGCTCCACCCCCTCGGCGACGAGCGACAGGGCATCGTCCACGTCGTCGGGCCGGAGCTGGGGGCGACGCTGCCGGGGACCACGGTGGTCTGCGGCGACAGCCACACCGCCACCCACGGCGCCTTCGGGGCGCTGGCCTTCGGCATCGGGACCTCGGAGGTGGGCCACGTCCTCGCGACGCAGTGCCTCCTGCAGCGGCGGGCGCGCACGCTGGCGGTGCGGGTCGAGGGCCGGCTCCGTCCGGGCGTCGCCGCCAAGGACCTCATCCTGGCCATCGTCGCCCGGCTCGGCGTCGGCGGCGGCACCGGCCACGCGGTCGAGTACCTGGGGCCGGCCGTCCGCGCTCTCTCCATGGAGGAGCGGATGACGGTCTCGAACATGTCCATCGAGGCCGGGGCCCGCGCCGGGATGATCGCGCCCGACGACACCACCTTCCAGTACCTGGCCGGCCGCGAGCGGGCGCCCCGGGGCGCCGACTGGGACCGGGCGCTGGCCGCCTGGAAGACGCTGCCCTCGGACGAGGGCGCGGCCTTCGACCGCGAGGTGGTCCTCGACGGCTCGGCGGTCGAGCCCATGATCACCTTCGGGACCAACCCGGCCCAGGCCATCCCGGTGACGGGGCTGGTGCCGGATCCGGCGCAGGCGCCGGATGCGGCGTCGCGCGCCGGGCTCGAGGCTGCGCTGCGCTACATGGGCCTGGCTCCCGGCCGGCCCATCCTCGGCCGTCCGGTCGACGCGGTCTTCATCGGCAGCTGCACGAACTCGCGCATCGAGGACCTCCGGGCCGCAGCGCGCCTCCTGAAGGGCCGGCGGGTGAAGGTGCGGACCCTGGTGGTTCCCGGCTCCCGGGCGGTGAAGCGCCAGGGCGAGGCCGAGGGGCTCGACCGCGTCTTCCGCGACGCCGGCGCCGAGTGGCGCGAGCCGGGCTGCTCGATGTGCATCGCCATGAACGGCGACGCCCTCCGGCCGGGCGAGACCTGCGTTTCCACCTCCAACCGCAACTTCGAGGGGCGGCAGGGGGCTGGGGGACGGACGCTGCTCGCCAGCCCGCAGACCGCCGCCGCGGCGGCCGCGGCCGGGCGCGTCGAGGACCCGCGCCGCCTGGAGACCTGACCGTGCAGCCCATCCGCGTCATCGAGAGCCGGACCGTGGTGCTGCCCAGGGCCAACGTCGACACCGACCAGATCATCCCGGCCCGCTTCCTCAAGGTGACCGACCGGAAGGGCATGGGGGAGGCGCTCTTCGCGGACTGGCGCCGCGACGCCTCCGGAGCGCCGCGGCCCGGCTTCCCCCTCGACGACCCGGCGGCCCGGGGGTGCGGCGTGCTCGTCGCCGGCGACAACTTCGGCTGCGGCTCGTCGCGGGAGCACGCCGCCTGGGCCCTGGTCGACGCCGGCTTCCGCGCCGTCGTCTCCACCTCCATCGCCGACATCTTCCGCAACAACGCGCTCAAGAACGGCCTGGTGCCGGTGGTGGTCGACGCCGCGGTGCACGGCCGGCTCCTGGCCGCGCCGGGCCAGACGGTCCGCATCGACCTGGAGGACCGGACGCTGCGCCTCCCCGACGGCACGGCGGCGAGCTTCCCCATCGACGGCTTCGCCCGGCACTGCCTGCTGCACGGGGTGGACGAGCTCGGCTTCCTCCTCTCGCAGGAGGCCGCCATCGCCGCCTTCGAGGGCTCCCGGTGAAGGCGCTGATCGCGGTCCTCGGCGGCGACGGCATCGGGCCCGAGGTGGCGCGAGAGGCGGTCCTGGTCCTCCGGGCGGTGGCGGAGCGCTTCGGCCACGCCTTCGAGATGCCGGAGGCGATCGTCGGCGGCGCGGCCATCGACGCCACCGGGTCGCCGCTGCCCGGCGAGACGCTGGCCCTGGCCCGCCGCGCCGACGCCGTCCTCTTCGGCGCCATCGGCGGGCCGCGCTGGGGCCCATCGGCGCCGGTCCGGCCGGAGCAGGGACTGCTGGGGCTCCGCAAGGAGCTCGGGCTCTTCGCCAACCTCCGGCCGGTGGCGGTGAACGAGCGGCTGGCGGGCGCCTCGCCGCTGCGCCCCGAGCTCCTCCGCGGCGTCGACCTCCTGGTCGTCCGCGAGCTCACCGGCGGGATCTACTTCGGCGAGAAGCGGCGCGACGCCGCCGGCGCCTTCGACGCCTGCAGCTACACCGCGGCCGAGGTCGAGCGCGTGGTGCGGGTCGCCGGCCGCCTGGCGCGGGGACGGCGCCGGAAGATCACCAGCGTGGACAAGGCCAACGTCCTCGAGACCTCGAGGCTGTGGCGCGAGGTCGCCGAGCGGGTGGTGCGGGCCGAGTTCCCGGACTGCGTCCTGGAGCACCAGCTCGTCGACTCCTGCGCCATGCAGCTCCTCCGCCGCCCGGCCGACTTCGACGTCATCGTCACCGAGAACATGTTCGGCGACATCCTGACCGACGAGGCGGCGGTCCTGGCCGGCTCGATCGGCCTGCTGCCCTCGGCCTCGCTCGGCGAGGGGCGGCGGGGGCTCTACGAGCCCATCCACGGCTCGGCGCCCGACATCGCCGGGACGGGGACGGCGAACCCCTACGGCGCCATCCTCTCGGCGGCGATGCTGCTGCGCCACTCGCTCGGGCTCGAGGAGGAGGCGCGCGCCGTCGAGCGGGCCGCGGGCCGGGCCCTGGATGGGGGCGCGCTGACTCCGGACCTGGCGCCGGAGCGGCCCGTGGGGACGGCGCAGGCGGGGCGGGCGGTGGTGGAGGCGCTGCTGAGCGCAGAGACGGGTGTGAACCTGAAGTGAACGCTGGACCAGTGCGGCACGTGATGCCAAGATCGGGAATCCCATGGCGAAAGAGAAGATGACCGCGGCCCAGGCTGTGGTCCGGGCGCTGGAGATCGAGGGGGTCGAGTACATCTTCGGCATGCCCGGCGGGGCCAACCTCCCCATCTACGACGCCCTGTTCGGCTCGAAGCGCCTGAAGCACATCCTGGTGCGCCACGAGCAGGTGGCCGCCCACGCCGCCGAGGGGTACGCCCACGCCACCGGCAGGGTGGGCGTGTGCCTCGGCACCTCCGGGCCCGGCGCCACCAACCTGGTCACCGGCATCGCCGACGCCTACATGGACTCGGTGCCGATCGTGGCCCTGACCGCCAACGTGTCGACCTTCCTCATCGGCACCGACGGCTTCCAGGAGGCCGACATCACCGGCATCACCATCCCCATCACCAAGCACAACTGGCTGGTGCTCGACGCGCGCGAGGTGCCGCGGGTGATGAAGGAGGCCTTCCACCTGGCGCGCACCGGGCGGCCCGGGCCGGTCCTGGTCGACATCCCCAAGGACGTCCTCAACACCGCCATCGAGTTCGAGTACCCCGAGTCGGTGCACATCCCCGGATACCTCCCGCTCCCCAAGGAGGAGCCGCGGGTGAAGGACGCCGCCCAGCTCCTGCGCTCCTCCACCAGGCCGGTCATCTACCTGGGCGGCGGCGTGCGGACCTCCAACGGCTTCCCCGAGGTCTTCGACTTCTGCGAGACCGTGGGCGCGCCGGTGGTCACCACCGTCCACGGGAAGGGGGCCTTCCCCGAGACCCACGACCACTGCCTGGGCATGTTCGGGATGCACGGGGCGCGCTACGCGAACTACACGGTGCAGAACTCCGACCTCATCGTGGCCCTGGGGGCGCGGTTCGACGACCGGGTGACCGGCAAGCTCTCGACGTTCGCCCCCGAGGCCAAGGTGGTGCACCTCGACGTCGACCCGGCGGAGATCTCGAAGCTGGTCGTGGCCACCGTGCCGCTCGTCGGGGATCTCAAGACGCTGCTGCCGCAACTCACCGCCGAGGTGCGCCGCATCTTCGAGGAGCGGGGCCGCCCCGACATCGGCCCATGGTGGAAGAAGGTGAACGACTGGCGCCAGAAGCACCCGCTGCGCTTCCACCAGGAGGGGGAGAAGTACATCCTCCCGCAGACCGCGGTCGACCGCATCTGGCGGAAGTGCGAGGGGCGCGCCATCGTCACCACCGGCGTGGGGGAGCACCAGATGTGGGCGGCGCAGTTCTGGAAGGTCTCGGCGCCCCGCCAGTTCATCACCTCGGGCGGCCTCGGCACCATGGGCTTCTGCCTGCCGTCGGCCATCGGCATCCAGCTGGCCCGGCCGGATGCGCTGGTGGTGGGCATCGACGGCGACGGCAGCTTCCAGATGACGCTGCAGGACCTCGCCACCGCCGTCGACCACAAGCTCCCCATCAAGATCTTCATCCTCAACAACCTGTTCCTGGGGATGGTGCGGCAGTGGCAGGAGCTGTTCTACGACGGCCGCTTCGCCGAGACCCCGCTCTCCGACTGCCCCGACTACGTGAAGCTGGCCGATGCCTACGGCTGCCTGGGCCTGCGCGCCCGGGCGCTGGAGGAGCTCGACCCGGTCATCGACCGGGCGCTGGCCCACCGCGACGGGCCGGTCATCGTCGACATCCGGGTGAAGCGCCAGGAGAAGGTGTTCCCCATGGTGCCGGCCGGCGCGCCGCTCAACGACATGATCGGAGGCGAGTAGCCATGGAAAAGCCCGAGGGGAGCCCGAGCGGCAACACCCACACCCTCTCGCTCCTCGTCGACAACAAGCCCGCCGTGCTCCAGCGCATCGCCGGGCTCTTCGCCCGGCGCGGCTACAACATCGAGAGCCTGGCGGTGGGGCCGACCGAGCGGCCCGAGTACTCGCGCATGACCATCGTGGTGCGCCTGGAGCAGAAGCCGGTGGAGCAGGTCGTCCGCCAGGTGCAGAAGCTGGTGCCGGTCATCGAGGTGCGCGAGCTGAAGCCCGCCGACCTGGTGGAGCGGGAGCTGCTGCTGGTGAAGATCAAGACGCCGGAGGAGCACCACGCCGAGCTCCGCGCCATCGCCGAGACCTACGAGGCCCTGATCGCCGACGTCTCGCCCGACGCCCTGGTGATCGAGGCCGCCGGCACCGCGGCCAAGCTCGACGCCCTCGAGGAGCGGCTGGCGAAGTACGGCATCCAGGAGCTGTGCCGATCGGGGCGGATCGCCCTGGAGCGCGGCTTCAAGACCCTCGCCCCACCACATCTCAAGTAGGCGGGGGCTCGTCCCCCGCCTGGCGGGAGTCCCCGCCGGAAGGAGCACGCCATGGCGACCATCTACTACGACAAGGACGCGAACCTCGAGGTCCTCAAGAGGCGGAAGGTGGCGGTCCTCGGCTACGGAAGCCAGGGGCACGCCCACGCCCTGAACCTCCGCGATTCCGGGGTCGACGTCCGCGTCGGCCTGGGGGCCGGCTCGCGCTCCCGGGCCAAGGCCGAGGGGGCGGGGCTCCGCGTGGTCTCCGTCGCCGAGGCGGCGCGCGAGGCCGACCTCGTCATGGTCGTGATCCCCGACCAGACGCAGCACGAGGTGTACGGGGAGGAGATCGCGCCCCACATGTCCAAGGGGAAGGCGCTCTTCTTCGCCCACGGCTTCAACATCCACTTCGGCCAGGTCCGGCCGCCCGCCGACATCGACGTCCTCCTGGTGGCCCCCAAGGGCCCGGGCCACCTCGTGCGCCGGCAGTTCCAGGACGGGCGCGGCATTCCCTGCCTCATCGCCGTCCACCAGGACGCCACCGGCCAGGCGAAGCAGCTGGGGCTGGCGTACGCCAAGGCCATCGGGGGGACGCGGGCCGGCACGCTGGAGACCACCTTCCGCGAGGAGACGGAGACCGACCTCTTCGGCGAGCAGGCGGTGCTCTGCGGAGGCGCCTCGGCGCTCGTGAAGGCCGGCTACGAGGTGCTGGTCGAGGCCGGCTACCAGCCCGAGAGCGCGTACTTCGAGTGCCTCCACGAGCTCAAGCTCATCGTCGACCTCATGTACGAGGGCGGGCTCGCCTGGATGCGCCACTCCATCTCCGACACCGCCGAGTACGGCGACTACACCCGGGGGCCCCGCATCGTCACCGAGGAGACCAAGCGGGAGATGCGCCGCATCCTCCGGGAGATCCAGACCGGCCAGTTCGCGAAGGAGTTCATCCTCGAGAACCGGGCGGGCCGCCCGGTGTTCGACAAGCTGCGCCAGGCAGAGGCCGCGCACCCCATCGAGGAGGTGGGGAAGAGGCTGCGCGACATGATGAGCTGGATCCGGGAGGCGAAGAAGGACTCGTCCGACCCGGGCGCGCGCTAGGGAAGGGCGGGGCCCCGGGGAGCGCTCGGCGTTGACTTACTGCGTGAAATCCTTATCATCCTGCGTCCTTTGCCGGCAGGGCGCCACGGCGCCCGGCGGAATCCCGACGAGGGCGCGGGAGGTTCGGGGCGCCGCCGCTCCGGCGGAGCACCATTGAAGGAGGCATCGAGCCATCAACAATCCGCGTGACAGCAGGACGAACCGCGACGCGCGAACGAACCGCCGCATCAAGGCGCGCGAGGTGCGGGTGATCGGCAGCACCGGGGAGCAGCTGGGCGTGCTCCCGGTCGAGCAGGCGCTGGCGAAGGCCATGGACGAGGGTCTCGACCTCGTCGAGGTGAACCCCATGGCCAAGCCGCCGGTCTGCAAGATCATGGACTACGGGAAGTTCAAGTACGACGAGAAGAAGAAGCAGAACGAGGCGAAGAAGAAGCAGGTGGTGGTGCAGCTCAAGGAGGTCAAGC
>DATBLK010000013.1:0-2725 GCA_036555405.1 Anaeromyxobacteraceae bacterium | reverse complement strand
AGGATCCCGCCGCGCGCGAGGCCGCCGCCGCGGGGCTGCCGCTCCTGTCGACGGTCATCCCGCCCGAGACGTTCTGGGCCTGCACCACCTGCGGCTGGTGCGAGACCGCCTGCCCGGTGCTCATCGAGAACGTCCCGCGGCTCATCGACCTGCGGCGCCAGGCGGTGCTCGTCGATTCGGCGATGCCCGACGAGGCGGCCCGGGTCTTCAAGAACATCGAGACCCAGGGGAACCCCTGGGGCATCGGCTCGAACAAGCGCGCCGAGTGGTGCGAGGACCTCGACCTGCCGCGGGCCTCGGCCGGCGGGGACTTCGAGTGGCTGTTCTTCGTCGGCTGCGCCGGGGCCTTCGACGACCGGCAGAAGAAGGTCTCTCGCGCCATCGTCGAGATCCTGCGCCGGGCGAGGGTCTCGTTCGCCATCCTCGGCGAGGAGGAGACCTGCACCGGCGACTCGGCCCGGCGGCTCGGCAACGAGTACCTCTTCCAGATGCAGGCGCAGGCCAACGTCGAGAAGCTCGACGGCTACGGCGTGAAGAAGATCCTGACGCAGTGCCCCCACTGCCTGAACGCCATCAAGAACGAGTACCCGCAGTTCGGCGGCCGCTACGAGGTCGTCCACCACACCGAGCTCATCGCCCGCCTCGTCGCCGAGGGCCGGCTCCGCCCCGGCGCCGCCGCCGAGACCGCCGGGAAGGCGGTGACCTTCCACGACCCCTGCTACCTGGCGCGCCACAACGGCGTCACCGAGGCGCCTCGGGAGGCGCTCGCCGCCGCGGGCGTCTCCGTCCGCGAGATGGAGCGCAACCGCCGCACCGGCTTCTGCTGCGGCGCCGGCGGCGGCCGGATGTGGCTCGAGGAGAAGCTCGGGACGCGCGTCAACCAGAACCGGATGAACGAGGCCGCGGCGACGCTCGGGAAGGAAGGCGGCGTCGTGGCCGTGGGCTGCCCCTTCTGCATGACGATGATGAAGGACGGCGCCGCCGAGATCGGCCGCGAGGACGTGAAGGTCCTCGACGTCGCGGAGATCGTGGCGTCGGGCCTCGCCCCCCCCTCACCCTGACCCTCCCGGTAGGGAGGGCTTCGCCCTCCCTACCTGCCCCCGCTGGGCGGGGGAGAGGGGATGTGGCGCGGGCGGTCGCGAATGGCGGGGGCTCTCCACCGCTCGCTCGCCGTTCCGAGCGGGGTCCCGCGGTCAGGAGCGCAGGCGGACCGGACTCTATCCAGCGCCGCCCCATCGGACCGCGGACCCGCGACGGGGACGCCGCGGCGCGATCTCCGCCGCCGCCAGAGCATCGCGCCGCCGCATGATCCGCACCACAGACGGTCCCCGAGCGCGCTGCGCCGCCGCCCGATCGGACCCGCAGCTGGCTCCGGCCGCCGAAGCGAGTGAGCGCGGGACCCCGCGAGGGCTCTCCTTCGCTGGAGCACATGCCCCTTCGACGCCTTCACACTTCTTCACACCGCCGCAGCGCCCGGGAAAGCCGGCCGCCGTAGGTTCCCGCAGGATCGAACCCACGGAGGCCGCATGTCGTTCTACTTCTACGCGTTCTGGATCGTCGTCGCCCTCGTCGCCGTCCGCTTCCTCGCCCGCGTCCTCTTCTTCCGCCGCCTGCGCCGCTGGCGGGGCCGGGGCCCCGGCTCCCACTTCGCCCTCCGCGGCCTCTTCCGGCGCCTCGGCACCAGGCCCGAGCAGGAGCAGGCGGTCCTGGGCGACGCCGACGCGCTCGCCGCCGAGATCCGCGCCCTGCGCGAGGACGGGCGGGCCCTCCGCGAGGAGGTCGCCGCGCTCCTCGAGGCTCCGGCGCTCGACCGCGCCGCCCTGGACGCGGCCGTCGCCGCCCGGCTGGCGAAGGTCGACGCCCTTCGCGGCCGCGCCGCCGAGGCGCTGGCCCGGCTCCACGCCGTCCTCGACGAGGGCCAGCGCCGCACGCTCGCCGGGCTGCTGCGCGGCGGGCTCCGCCCGGCGCACGCCCACGCGCACGGGTGCCGGCGGGGGTTCTGAGGGCGCAACACCTCCCCCTCACCCTGACCCTCTCCCCCTGCGGGCGAGGGGAAGCGAACGTCACCCGCCCGGAAACGCCCGCAGGCAGCGGTCGAGCCGCCGCCCGAGGTCGGCCTCGACCTGGTCGAGGTCGTTGCCCGAGCGCGGGTCGGCGCCCACGGACAGGAGAATGTCGTCGTGGGGCGAGCGCGGGCGGCCCAGCGCCTGGTAGTCGATGGCGCGCGGGACCGGCTCGCCGCCGTCTCCCGGCCGGAAGGCTCCGTAGAGCCCGTCCGAGCCGGGGCGCAGGTCCTCCTTCAGCGCCAGGAGCGAGCGGAGCGCCTTCCGGAGGGCGGGAGCGGCGAGGTGGCGCCGCTCCACCCGCGAGCCGGTGAGCGCGGCCACGGCGCCGAGGACCGCCCGGACGAAGGGGACGTCGGTGACGACCAGGCCGTAGAGCCACGGGTCGCCGGCACAGAGCTCGGCCACCATGTCCGCCTCCTCCTCCGAGAGCCAGGCGTGGCTCGGGCAGAGGAAGGCCTCGCAGGTCCGGGCGTCGTAGGCGCCGGCGTCGCGGAGGTCCGGGCCCCCGGTGGCCGCCGGGTGGGCCAGGCACCCGACCCGGGTGCGCGACTCGTCGAGCCAGCCGAGGAGCGGGCAGACCCGGACGCTCGGGAAGAGCGGCTCGGGCTCCGGCCCGGCGGCGGCCGCGCGGAAGCCGGCGGCGGTGCGCTCGGCGCCGG
>DATBLK010000005.1:0-4196 GCA_036555405.1 Anaeromyxobacteraceae bacterium | reverse complement strand
GCTCACGTCGGCGAGCACGCGCCGCGCCGCACCCTCCCCGGGGTCGAGCCCGCGCCGCCGCGCCGCGGCGGCGAGCTGGGCGCGCTGCTCGATCGGCGTCGCCGCGAGGTCCAGCTCGGCGAGCACGGCGTGGGCCAGCGTCCCGCGCGCCGTCGCCCGGTCGGCGCCGTCGCCGGGAGCCGCCGCCGGCGACGGCCGCTCCGGAAGCCGGAGCCGGCGCGAGAGGAAGTGGCGCACCGGGCAGCGAGCGTACTCGGCGAGGTCGGTCACCGCGGCGCGGACCGCGGCGAGCGGCGCGGGGCCGGCGAGGCGCGGCGGCTCCTCGCGTCCGGCCGGAGGCGCCTCCGGCATCGCCGCGACGGGCGCGGCGTCGCCGTCGGCCCCCGCGGGCCGGACGACGAGGTCGGGTCGCCCCTCGAGCCCCGCCTCGACGAGCTCGCGCCAGGTGCCCCGGACGCCCCGCCCGGGCGAGCCCGAGAGCACCAGGCGGTCGCGGGCGCGCGTCAGCGCCACGTAGAGCAGCCGGCGCGACTCGGCCGCCGCCGCCCGCCGCTCCTCCTCGCGCGCCGCCGCCAGCGAGGCGGTGAGCTCGCTCGCCTCCTCCTCCGCGTCGGCCCAGGCGGCGCAGAGCCGGCCGGAGCCGTCCACGAGCGCGCGGCGGACGTCGTTCCGGGGAGCCGCACCCATGTCGGCGACGAAGACCACCGGCCACTCCAGCCCCTTGGCCTGGTGCACGCTGAGGAGCGCCACCGCGTCGCCGGCGTCGGCCTCCGCCTCCGGCTCGCGCTGCGGCAGCCGGGCCAGCGCCCGGACGCGCTCGGCGAGCCCCCGGGCCGTCCCGCCGCTCGCCGCGTGGCGGCGCGCCAGGGCGAGCGCCTTGCGGAGGTTGGCGCGCCGCCGCTCCCCGTCGGGCGCGGCGAGGAGCGCCGCCTCGAGGTCGAGCCGGTCGGCGGCCTGCGCCAGGAGCTCGCCCGGCGGCAGCCGATCGCGCGCCTCGCGCAGCGCCCGCCAGGCCTCGAGGAAGCGGCGGAGGCGCCGGGCCTCCGCAGCCGGGGCCGGGGTCGGGCGCGCTTCCCCCTCACCCGGGCCCTTCGCCGGCGGCGCGGCCGCGTTCGCCTCGAGCGCGACCTCCAGCTCCCGGGCCGCCTCCGCCGCCCCCCGCCTCCACAGGCCCCCCAGCCCGCCAGCCCGACCCGCCACCAGCGCCAGCGCGGTGTCGGTGAGGCCGCAGAGCGGCGAGCGCAGCAGCGCCGCCCATGCGATCGCGTCGCCGGGATCGAAGAGGCTGGCCAGCAGCTCGCCGAGATCCCGCACCTCCGGCGCCCGCCAGAAGCCGCCGCCGCGAGAAAGCCGGCAGGGCACTCCGGCCTCCCGCAGCGCGCGCTCGTACTCCGCCACCTGCGTGAGCCTGCGGAAGAGGACGGCCACGTCGCCGAAGGCGGGCGTCCGGGGACCGGAGGGGCCGGGGATCGACACCCCGGCGGCGCCCGACACCAGCGCTGCGATGCGCCCGGCCACGGCCCTGGCCTCGCGGCCCCGGCGCTCGTGCGCGCGCCCCTCGCCGCCGTCCTCCAGGATCTCGCAGGCGGGCGCGAGGCCGCCCCGGCGCACGGGAACGAGCCGATCCGCATCCCCGAACGCGATCTCGAAGGGGCGCGCCGGGAGCGCGGGGGGCTGGAGGGCCCGGGCCGAGACGGCGTTCACCACCCCCAGGACCGCGGGGCTGGAGCGGTGGTTCTCCGCCAGGCGGAGGACCCGGCCCTCGCCCGCCGCCATCCGGGCCACCAGGCCGCGGAAGACGGCGACCTCGGCGCCCCGGAACCGGTAGATGGACTGCTTGGGGTCGCCCACCGCCACCAGCGTCGCCGGCGGCCCGGGCCGCCCCGGACCCTCGGGACCGCAGAGGAGGTCGGCGATCTCCTGCTGTACCGGGTTCACGTCCTGCGCCTCGTCGACGAGCAGCGCGCGCAGCCGCTGCCGGAGCTCGGCCAGGAGGGTGACGTCGCGGCGGAGCAGGTCCCGCGAGACCGCGAGGAGGTCGTCGAAGTCGAGCGCCCGCGCCCGGCGCTTGGCCTCGGCGAACCCGGCCTCCGCCTCGGCGAGCAGCCGCCGCAGCTCCTCCGCCTGGGCCCGGCCCAGGGCCTCCGCCGAGAGCGCCCCGAAGCGCCCCGCGGCCCCGAGGAGCGCGTCGCGCGCCCCGCCCATCCTCTCGCCGCCGGCCTTCCCGGCGCGGCCCCCCGCCGCCTCCGCGGCCTCGAGCAGGCGCCTGCGGGCGCCGGCGTCGAGTGGCCCGTCGCGCTCGGCTGCGCCGAGCGCCCGCCACGCGGCGGCGAAGGGCCCGGTCGCCCGGCGCATCGCCGCGGTGCGGGCGTCGCCGGCCGCGGCCGCCAGGGCGTTGCCGGCCGCGATGAGCTCTTCGCGGGCGGCGAGCGCCTCGGGGGAGCGGTCCGGGGGAAGCTCTGCCGGCCCGCCGAGCCCGCGCGAGGCGCGCTCCCGGCACAGCTCGGCGACGAGCTCGGCGAGCCCGCCGCGCCCGCCGCGCCCGCCGCCGGCGCCGTGCACCGCGGCGAGCTCCCGGGCCGCCGGCCGGCCCGCCTGGAGCGCCGCCACCACCGCGGTGCGCGCCGCCGCCCGGCGCAGCTCGTCGGCGGCCTCCTCGTCGAGCTGCGCGAAGTCGGGGTCCACGCCCGCCTCGGGAGCATGCTCCCGGAGGAGCCCGGCGGCGAAGGCGTGGATGGTCCCGGCCTGGAGCCTGTCGAGGGAGGCGAGCCTCGCCAGCCAGGCGCGCCCCTCCTCCGACCCCGGGGGAGAGGCGCGCCCGCGGGCCGCCACGGCACCGCGGAGCCGCTCGGCCAGCTCCTGGGCCGCCTTCTCGGTGAAGGTGATGGCGACGACGGCCGAGGGGTCGAGGGGCGCCCCGGTCGCCTCGCCGGAGAGGAGCCGCACCCCGAGCTCCACGAGGCAGGTCGTCTTGCCGGACCCGGCGCCGGCCTCCACGGCGGTGTGCGCCGTCAGGCGGAAGAGGGCGCGCGCCGCCTCGCCGAAGGCCGGCGTCACCCCTCGGCCTCCGCCGCCGTCTCGAAGCGGCAGACCGCGCCCAGGGCGCACCCGGCGCAGCTCCGCGAGGCCACCGGGAAGTCGCCGGCGCGGATGCGGCGCACCAGCCCCGTCGCCGCGTCGGCGAAGGTCCGGCCGCCCGCGGCCCGCGCCCGGGCGCGGCCTGCCTCGTCGACCGCGAGGAAGCCGTCGCCGGCGTCGAGCGCCAGGTCGAGGCGCCTCGCCGTCTTCAGGAGCAGCCAGGACGCCTCGAGGCCCCGGCGCCCGGGGAGCGCCTGCGCCGCGGCCAGGAGGTAGGCGGGGAGCTGGAACTCGGTGGCGCCCAGCGCCTCGGGATCGATCCGCTCGCGGTGGCCGCGCTCGTCGGCGCTGTTCTTGTAGTCGACCACCCGGAGCCGGTCGGGCGCCGCGTCGACCCGGTCGATTCGCCCGCGGAGCCGGACCTCCTCGCCGCGGTCGGCGAGGACCAGCGCCGTCGATCCCTCGAAGCGGTGCTCGACGAGGGCCGGCGCGAGGCCGTCGCCCTCCCGGGCCTCGGCGGCGACGACGCGCTCGAGGCGCGCCAGCACCGCCCCGCGCCGCGCCGCCCAGGCCGCCGGCTCGCCCACCCGCCCCTCGGCCTCGAAGCGGCGGAAGAGGTCCCCGGCCGCGTCGCGGAGCGCCTGGCGCTCGGCCGGATCGCCCCGGAGCGGCCCCGCCCCGGCCTGGAGGCGCCGGCGGTGGAAGCGCTCGAGCACCGCGTGCGTCAGGCTCCCCTCGTCGCGGGGGTCGATGTCGAGCCCGGTCGCGGGCGGGTCGCGCAGGCCCAGCGCCATCCCGGCGAGAAGGCGGAAGGGACACCGGGCGTAGGTCTCGAGCTGCGACGGGGTCCACTCCGCCGGGAGCGCGCCGCGCAGCGCCGCGGGCGCCACCGCCCCGGAGTATGCCGAGGCGGAGCGCGCCGCGACCGCGGCGGCCCGCTCCGCCTCGGCCGCGCCCCGCGCCGCCGCGTCGGCTCCCCGCTCCGCCAGGTCCGGCGACGCGGCGTGCAGCGCGCGCAGCGCCGCACCGGCGCGTCCCGCCCGCGCGGCGCGCGCCACCGCCTGGACCGCCTCCGCCGCGGCCCGGGCCTCGCCCAGCGCCGGGCCGGCAACGGGAAA
>DATBLK010000004.1:0-2889 GCA_036555405.1 Anaeromyxobacteraceae bacterium | reverse complement strand
CGCCGCCCGCCCCGACTCGCCGTGGACCAGCCGCGCCACCCGCTCCTTGCCCGCGCCGCTCTCGCCGGTGACCAGCACCGCGGCGTCGGCGCGCGCCACGCGGCGAGCCAGGTGGACCACCCGCCGCATCGCCTCGCTGCGGGCGACGAGGCCGGGCGGCTCCCCCGCGTCCGGCTCCTCCCGGCGGCGCGCGGCGCGGGCCGCGGAGCGCCGCAGCTCCCCGGACACCGCGGCCAGCGCCTCGCCGAGCGAGTCGGCCGCGGCGACGGGCGCGACCTCGACCCCGGGCTCGAGCCGCGCCCACTCCTCGCGCGGCCGGCCCACCAGGTGGCAGGCGGGGTGGCCCATGCCGGCGCAGCGCTCCTCCCGGCACAGGAGCTCGCGGCCGTTGGCGAAGGAGAGGTAGCCGGAGGCGAACCCGGTGAGCGTCCAGCAGACCGGCTCGGGCGAGCGACCGAGGTGGAGCAGGTGCTGCTCGGCCTCGTAGGAGTCGCGCCAGAGCGCGTGGGCGAAGGGCTCGGGGGCCGGCGGCGACGGCAGCGGCTCGACGCGCACCAGCCCCTGCAGGGTGTGGAGCCGGCCTCCGGCGCGCCGCCAGTCGGCCTCGCTCTCCCAGGGGATCTCGTCGCGCAGGCTCTCGGCGGTCCGCCAGCCGTGGGCGTAGCCGAACCGCCAGAGGATCGCGCGCGCCGCGGCCCAGCCGAGCGACTCGACGAGCTGCCGCCGGAGAAGCCCCAGGGCGACCGCGTCGAGGATGAGCGCGCGCTGGCCCGAGAAGCGGATCATGCCGCCGCGAGGGTCGAGCTCCAGGAGCTCGTCGAGGTCGAGGTTCTCGAGCCGCACGGCGACGTCCGAAAACGCCGGTCCATCCTATCAGAATGATGGTCGGCTCTCGATCTTCCGACGTATGGACCGCAAGAGTTTCCGGCCCGTTACCCGGATGTGGACCGCTGGCCTCCTCCTTGCTCCTGTTTCAGGGCGTCTCGCGGGCTGCTCCTGCAGGGCGTCGCGAGACACCGAAGGGTGCGAGGTCCCTACCCTCCCTCGGCATCGTTCGGGCGCGGCGAGGTGGACGATTCCACTGGGTTCACCTCGCCGCTTTTCTCGCTGCGCCCGGGCGCGGGCTTTCCCCTCGCCCGCGCCGGGCGCGGCGAGGAGCCGCCCGCCGGGGGGCGTCAGGGCTTTCGGCGAAGCGCTCGCAGGGCGGCGGCGGTGTCCGCGACCGAGAGGTACAGGTTCACGCGAGAGCCGCTCTTGGCGGTCCCCACGTAGGCGTACTCGATGTTCACGCCGGCGATGCCGAGCTGGTCGGCGATCGCGCCCAGGGCCCCGGGCCGGTCGGCGATGGTGACCTCGACCACCGGGTCCTCGGCGGTCTTCCAGCCGTGGGCCGCGAAGACCTTGCGCGCCGCCGCCGGCCGGTCGACCACCACCCGGACGAAGCCGCGCCCTCCCATCACCGCGGCGGTGAAGGCGCGGATGTTGATGCCCCTCTCCCCGAGCGAGTCGGCGATGCGGCCGAGCATCCCGGGCCTGTTCTCCACCCATGCCGAGAGCTGCGTGGTCTTGCGCATGAGCCAGCCTAGCCTCGCCGGTCGCGCGGGCACAACGTCCCTCAGGGAGCGGCCCCCCGGCGCGCCCGGAGGTCAGGCGCCCGCGTCGCTCCGGCCCGCGGCCAGGAAGGCCTCCACCTCCGGGCGCCGCCGCATCGTGTCCTCGTACCCCAGGTCCTGGCAGCGGCCCACGTACACCGGCTCGAAGGCGAGGTAGCTGAGAAGGTCCGAGCCGCCCTCGCCCTTGGCGCCGACGCCCTTCAGGAGGTACCGGAGGAGGCGCGGGAAGCGCCGGTACTGGTCGTGGGCCAGCTCCCCGAGGTCGCGCGACGGGCGGAGGACGAGGAGGGGGATCTCGCGGAGCCGCTCCGGAAGCCGGGCCCGCTCCGACGGGCCGAGCAGGGCGAGGGTGCGGTTCATGCGCTCGAGACGCTCGGCGTCGCCCTCGAGCGAGTCCAGGAAGACGGCGTTCAGCAGGAGGCCGGCGATGGCGGAGATGGGGAGCGGCCCGTCCTCCGGTCGCGTCGCCACCGCCGCGGCGACGTGGCGGACGCCGACGGCCACGATCCGTCCCGCGCCGAGGTGGATGGCAGGGGAGAGCGGGGAGAGGAGCCGGACGCAGCCGTCGCCGAAGTAGACGCCCCGGATCCTCACCGGCGGGAAGATCACCGGGATGGCCGACGAGGCCATGACGTGGTCGAGCTTCAGGTGCTCGCGGACGCCGATGCGCGTCGACCGGACCCAGGGCTGCACCTCGGCCGTGCCGTCGAAGAACGTCACCGCGTGGCCGTTGTGGTAGTTGGTCGCGGAGACGGCGACGCCGCGGAGCACGCCGGTGCGGATGTGGCGGCGCATCCGCGGCACCGGCAGGTGCCTGCGCAGGTACTCGCGCAGCGGCGAGGTGTCGAGGAGGAAGTTGATGTCGCTGGCGCCGAGGAGCCCGCCCCCGCCGAGCTCCCGCATCCACCGGGTGCCGACGCCCAGGAGCCGCGCCGCGTCGGTCCGGTAGACCTTCTCGGGCGCGAGGTCGAGCCAGAGGGCCGAGAGCCGCGCCGCGGCGCCGCGGAAGTCGTCGGCTCCGGCCGCGAGGGAGACGCCGTTCACCGCGCCGGCCGAGACGCCGGTGATGACCTCGAAGGGGCCGGGGCCGGGGCCTGCGATCTCCGCCAGCGCGCGGACGGCGCCCACCTGGTACGCGGCCCGGGCGCCACCCCCGGTGAGAACGAGACCGACGCTGCCCACCGGAGGCTAGGGTCGCACGAATCGGCGCCCTGGGCGACTACCCGGCCCCGGCCACTACCCGGCCCCGGCCCGGGCGGAGCGCCCCCGCAGGAGG
>DATBLK010000367.1:0-4635 GCA_036555405.1 Anaeromyxobacteraceae bacterium | reverse complement strand
GCTCCTGGGCGTGGCCGTGCCCGACGTCGACCGGGCGGTCCGCCTGGCGGTGGGGGGCGTGGTCGCGGGCACCTTCCGCGAGGAGGGGACGGACGAGGCCCGCGACATCCGCGTCACCCAGCCCCGCGGCGCCGCCGCGCTCCCCGGCGGCGCCCGGCCGGACCTTTCCACGCTGGAGACCGTCTACCTCCCGGGCGCCGGCGGCGCCGTGCCGCTCGCCGCGGTGGCGACGGTGGCGCTCGAGCCCTCGCCAGCCCGCATCTACCACCACGACCGGACCCGCAGCACCACGGTGACCGCCGACGTCCGCGAGGGGTTCAACACCGACCGCATCGCCGCGGCGGTCATCTCCCGCATCCGCGCCGAGACCTGGCCGCCCGGCGTCCGCATCGTGCCGGCCGGCGAGTACCAGAGCAGGCAGGAGAGCTTCGGCGGCCTCTCCACCGCCATCCTGGTGGCGGCGCTCGGCGTCCTGGCGGTCCTGGTCCTGGAATTCCGGACCTTCCGCTCGACGCTCATCGTCGCCTCGGTGATCCCCCTGGGCATCGTCGGCGGGATGCTGGCGCTCTTCCTCTCGGGCTACACGCTCTCCTTCACGGCGACCATCGGCTTCGTCGCGCTCATGGGCATCGAGGTGAAGAACTCGATCCTGCTGGTGGACTTCACGAACCAGCTCCGCGAGGCCGGCCGCTCGCTCGACGAGGCCATCGAGGAGGCGGGCGAGAAGCGCTTCGTGCCCATCCTCCTCACCTCGCTCACCGCCATCGGGGGCCTCCTGCCGCTGGCCCTGGAGCGCTCGGCCCTCTACTCGCCGCTGGCGCTCGTCATCCTCGGCGGCCTCGTCTCCTCCACCCTGCTCACACGGGTGGTCACGCCCGTCCTCTACAAGCTCCTTCCCCCCGAGCTCGAGCCGGCGCCGGCGACCCTGCCCGCGGCCGCGACCGGCCCGGCCTGAGCCGCACCCCGGAGACCTCGTGACCCCGCTCCTTCCCGCCGCCCTGTCCCTGGCCGTGGCGCAGACGCCCCTCACGCTCGGCGACGCCCTGGCGCGCGCCGCCGCGGTGAACCCGGACCTCCGGGCGGCCGAGGCGCGCCTGGCCCAGGCCCGCGCCGCCGCATGGAAGGCCTGGTCCGCCCAGCTCCCGGCGGCGAGCCTGGGGGCCTCGTACACCCGGAACTCGGAAGAGGCGCGCCTCCCGACGGGCTTCTGGATCCGGGACGCCGGCGCCCCGCAGGGTCCGGCCACCGGAACGCCGGGCGTCCCCGGAGCGCAGACCAGCCTCTTCGTCCTGCCGTCGGGCGAGGCTGCGCTCTAGACGCGCGACCAGCTCGGCGCGCAGCTTCAGGTCACGCAGGCGCTGGTGGCGCCGCAGGCCTGGTTCTCCATCCAGGCGGCCGGCGCCGCGGCCCGGGCGGCCGAGCGGGGCGCGGAGCAGGCCCGCCGGCAGATCCTCTTCGGCGTCGCCCAGGTCTACACGGTCGTGGCCTCGCTGCGGCAGGCGCTCGACGTGGAGGAGCGCCTCCTGGAATCGTCGCGGCGGCGGGAGCGCGAGGCGGAGGCCCGCCTCCGCGCCGGGGCGGCGCCCCGCGTGGTGCTGGTCCGGGCCCAGGTCGACCGGGCGCGCGCCGAGCAGGACGTCCGGCGGGCCTCGAGCGCCCTGGCGGCGGCGCGCATCGGCCTGGCGGCGCTCCTCGACCGGGACGCCGACTTCGAGGTCGTCGAGCCGCCCGAGCCCGCCCTGCCGGCGGACCTCGAGGCCCTGGCGGCGGGTGCCGAAGGCGCGCGGCCGGACGTCGCCGCGGCCCGGCTCGCCCGGACCTCCGCCGAGGCCCAGCGCCGCGCGGCATCGTCGCGGTACTTGCCGACCTTCCTGGCCTTCGGGCGCTCCCAGTGGTCGAGCGTGGAGGGGTTCGCCGGGAAGTCCACGACCTGGGCGGCGGGGGTCGCGCTCTCCTGGGCGCTCCTCGACGGCGGCCTGCGCGAGGCCGAGCTGCGGGAGGCGGAGGCCCGCGCCGCCGAGTCGGCGGCGGCGCTGCGAGCGGCCGAGCTCCGCGCCCGCGCCGAGGTGCGCCAGGCGATGCTGGACCTCGAGAGCGCCCGGGCCAACGCGCGCAAGGCCGAGGAGCAGCGGGCGCTGGCCGCCGAGAACCTCCGCCTCGTCGAGACCGCCTGGCGCGCCGGGTCGGCCACGGCGGTGGAGCAGGCCGACGCCGCCGCCAGCCTCCGGAACGCCGAGATCGCGCTCACCGCCGAGGTGCTCGGCGCCCGGCTGGCCGCGCTGCGGGTGCTGCAGGCGGCGGGCGCCTTCGACCCGGTCCCGCGGGCCTGAGTCAGTCGTCGTCGTCGTCGTCGAAGGGTCCCGGGCCCGCCTCCGGCGGGGGCGGGGGCCCGGGCTCCTGCTCGGCGATGGCCCGGAGCTTGAGCAGACCGCGGGTCTCGACCTGGCGGATCCGCTCGCGGGTGAGGTTCATGATGGTCCCCACCTCCTCGAGCGTGATCCCGCCGCGGTCGGCGACGTCGAGGGCGCAGGTCTCCTCGAGCTCCCAGATCTCGCGGTCGGGGAAGTTCAGCTTGATGGACCCGGTGGCCGGGTTCACGTCGAGGTACAGGTGGTGCTTGCAGGAGACGAACATGCAGGGACGCGCCGCGCCGGCGCACTCGGCGCGGGTGCGGGGGCGCGTCCGCTCCACCTCGGCGATGATGGCCTGCACCTCGGGGTCGACGATCCCCAGCGCCCGCTGTCGCCGCATGTCGCGAGCGATCTCCTTGCGCGACATCGTCCGGGAGCGGCGCCGCCCGCGGCGCCCGTCCGCCGCCTCCAGCTCGCCCGCGTCCTCCGCCACCGGCCGCTCGGTCCGCTTTGCCTCGCTCATCCCCGACCTCCATCCCGGGGGCGCGCGCACGCGCCCCGTCCACCGCCCTGAGCCCTAGGCCGCGCTCTCCGGGGCGCCGGCCTCGCGCCGGCCCACCCGCGTCACCCGACCGCCGATCCACTCGATGCGCCGGAGCGCCGCCCGCATCTGGCGCTGCGCCCGGGACAGCTGCCGCTCCACCTGGCGCCGCTCGGGATGGGCGCGCGCCCGCCGCTCGAGGTCGCCGACCAGCGCCTCGAGGCCGGCCTCGACGTCGTCGAGGCGGCTCCGCGTCGCCACGAAGCTCTCCCGGATGTCCTCGAGCGTGAGCCCCTCGGCCATCATCCGCTTGATGAGGTCGATGCGGCGCACCACCGAGACCGGGTAGAGCCCGGTCGACCCGGTGTGCTTGCCCTTCCGGCCCACGCGGCGGCTCCGCGGCAGGATCCCCGCCTGCACGTACTTGCGGAAGGTGGCCTGGGAGAAGCGGGCCCCGCGCGACGAGAAGAGCCTGACCACCTCGCGGCTGGTGATGCCGCGCGCCTGCTCGCGCTCGATGCGGTCGATCTCCGGGGGCGCGAGGAGGAAGCCCATGAAGATATTCCTTTCGGTATCGTCTTCTGGAATATCGATACCAAAAAGTTGACATGAAAAATAGGCCATTCAATGGAAAACGTCAATGGCCCCGGAGGGAGCCGGGGCCGGGGCCGCCCCGGAGGTCGAGGCTGTCCCGGAGGCTCTGTCCCTGGAGGCTAGGGGCGCAGCCGCGGGCGCCAGGCGCGGCGCTCGCCGGCGCGGACCTCGAACAGGATCTCGGCGCTGCCGAAGCGGGGGTGCACGGCGCGGAGGCGGTGTGCGCCGGCGGGGAGCCGCACCTCGCGCGGCGTGTCGCCCAGGAGCTCCCCGTCCACGGAGAGCGTGGCCCAGGGGCTCACGTTCACGGCGACGATCCCCTCCCCGCTCTCGCGCGCCGGCAGCGCCAGGGAGCCGATGGGGCCGCTGCGCGGTCGAGAAGGCGCGGCGGCGGGTCCGGCGGGGGGCGTGCGAGGGAGAGGGGGTTCCTGGCCGGCCGGCGTCCCGGCCACCCCACTTCGCTCGGGGTGAACGGGAAGGCCCGGCGCCGGGCTCGCCGCCTGGGCCGGGGTCGAGGTCGGCGGCGCCATCGAGGTCGAGCTCCTCCGGGCGACCCACACCCCCAGCCCCGCCGCCAGCAACACGGCCGCCGCCGCCGCCGCCGCCCACGGCACACGGCCCACCGCGGACGGCGCCGTCTCCGTCTCGACCGCGTCGGCATCGTCCGCACCCGCCATCACCCGCGTCGGCTCGTGCTCGCGCGACGGCTCCGGCCCCTCCGGCCACAGGCGCCACATCAGCGACCGCAGGTCCAGGTCGTCCGGGCCCCGGGCGATGCGGAGCCGCACCGCGCCCAGGGCTCCCTCCAGCTCCGCCGCCGAGGAGAGGCGGTGCGCCGGGTCGCGCTCCAGGGCCCGCAGCAGCACCGCGTCCAGGTCCGGCGGCACCTCCTCGTTCCACCGGGAGGGCGGGGCCACCGGGTCGCCGCCGAGGAGCGCCGCGAGCGTGGCGGCGTCGCCGTCGCGGGCGAAGAGCCGGCGACCGGCGCAGAGCTCCCAGAGCACCACGCCCAGGGCGAAGAGGTCGGCTCGCCCGTCCACGGGCTCGCCCCGCGCCTGCTCCGGGGCCATGTAGCCGAGCTTCCCCTTCACCGTGCCCGGCGCCGTGGCCTCCACCGCTCCCAGGGCGCGAGCGATCCCGAAGTCGGCG
>DATBLK010000364.1:0-8263 GCA_036555405.1 Anaeromyxobacteraceae bacterium | reverse complement strand
CGGATCGACGGCGGCCGGGTGATCTGGCTCCGGAACCCGCTGGGCGTGCTCAACGACACCTACGAGTACCTGAACATGGCCTGGGACCCGAAGGCGCCCGCGGCCGAGGTGATCTGGCAGCACGACCACGAGCTCCTGGCGCGCTCCATCCGCTTCTACGTCGAGCTCCGCAAGACCTTCGGCCTGCGCCGCGAGGAGTTCTGGAAGCTGAACGAGATCCTGAAGAGCGAGGCGCCGCTGGGCGGCTACGACGAGGGAACCTGGGATCGGATCCGCGCCGCCCACCTCGGCTTCGAGGCCGGCAACGAGCTCATCGGGATGCTCTTCGTCCTCGCGGAGAAGGTGCGCTTCTTCGACTTCCGCGTCGAGCCGGACCTCGAGGTCTCCATCCCGCCGCACCTCGCCGACCCGGAGCTCCAGGCGCGGATGAAGAGGGCGCTGGCGCCCCCTCCGGCGACGCGCGGCGACGAGATCGTGGCCGCCATGGGCGGCATGTACTACGGGCAGGAGGCGCCGGGGCACCCCCGCTTCGTCCAGGAAGGCATGCACGTCGAGAAGGGGCAGCCGCTCTACATCGTCGAGGTCATGAAGATGTTCAACACCGTGCGCGCGCCCTTCGCGGCGACCATCGACCGGGTGATCTTCCAGGGCGCCGACGGCACGGTGGTGCAGAAGGGCCAGCCGCTCTTCAAGGTAACGCCCGACGAGCGCCCCCTGGAGGTCGACTCGCGCGACCTCGAGCGGCAGCGCCGCTCGCTCACCGCCGAGTACCTGCGGGCGGTGCTGATGTCGCCGCGCGAGAAGCTCTACGAGGTGGAGCCCCGCGAGCCGGAGGAGGAGGGGCGCACCTGGTACGCCGACTTCGTGCAGGCGGTGTAGCGGCGGCGCGCCGGCGGGCGCCAGGGCTCTTGGGTGGGTGCCCTCTCCCCGGTACCAGTGGTACCAGCCGGGGAGACGGCGGCTCGCCTCCGACGAGCCGACTCGGCGGGTGAGGGGCGGATTCCGCTCGCCCCCCGCGGCGGGCACCCGGCCGGGCCTCGGGTCTCCCGGGGCCGTGCGCGAGACCGCCCGCCGCGATAGGCGAATGGGGGTCGCCGCCGTCCGAGGTCCCATGCCGAGAGCGAAGCGAAGAAGCGCCGCACCCGCGAGCGCGCCGGACCCGAGGCTCCTCCGCGAGGTCCTGGCCGGGCTGGGCCGCCGCCCGCGCTCGCTCCCGTCCCGCCTCTTCTACGACGAGCGCGGGAGCCGCCTCTTCCAGTGGATCACGAACCTGCCGGGCCACTACCTGACCCGCTGCGAGCGCGAGATCCTGGAGCGCCACGGCGACGAGGTGGCGCGCCGGCTCGGCGGCCGGCCCTGCGTCGCCGTGGACCTCGGCGCCGGCGACGGCCACAAGGCGCGGCTGATCCTGGAAAGGCTCCGGGCACGCTGCCCGGCCGTGACCTACGTCCCGCTCGACCTCTCGCCGGCGGCGCTCGGCGAGGCCGAGGCGCGGGTCCGCGCCGAGCTGCCGGGCGTGGCCGTCCGGCCCCTGCGCGCCGAGTACGCCGACGGGCTGCGGCGGCTCGAGGCGGAGCCGGGCGCGAGGCTCGTCCTCTTCCTCGGCTCCAGCATCGGGAACCTCGAGCACCGCCAGGCGGCCGCCTTCCTCCGCGAGCTCCGCCTCTCGCTCCGCTCCGGCGACCACGCCCTGGTGGGCTTCGACCTCGTGAAGCCGGTCGCGGTCCTGCGGGCCGCCTACGACGACCCGCAGGGCGTGACCGGCGCCTTCAACCTGAACCTGCTCGTGCGCCTGAACCGCGAGCTCGGCGCGGACTTCGACCCGGCCGCCTTCCGGCACGTCGCCACCTTCGACCGGAGCCGGCCGGCGATGGAGAGCTGGCTCGAGAGCGCGCGGCGGCAGACGGCGCACGTCGCCGGGCGCGCCTTCGCGCTCGAGGCCGGCGAGCGCATCCACACCGAGATCTCCTGCAAGTACACGCGGCGGCAGGTCGCCGCCTTCGCCCGCGGCGCAGGCTTCGCCGAGGTCGCGCGCTTCGAGGACCGGCGCCGCTGGTTCCTGGCCGCGCTCTGGAGCGTCGCGTGAGCCCGCTACCCGTCCTGGTGGATGCAGAGGATGTTGCCCTCCGGGTCCTTGAACCAGGCGGCGCGCTCCGAGCCCAGCACGCAGACGCCGTCCTGCGTCTTCAGGCCCGGGAGGTCGTACTCCTCGAAGCGCACGCCGCGCGACCGGAGCGCCTTCATCTCGGCGGCGAGGTCCTTCACCTCGAAGGAGATGGCGGTGTGGTCGGCGCGCGTGGGCGCCGACCGCGGGTAGAGCGCGAACTCGGTCCCGCCGGCGTCGTAGCGGGCCTCGCCGTTGGGCCGGACGCGGGCCGCGGGGAGCCCCAGCGCCCCCTCGTAGAACTTGCGGGCGCGCGCCATGTCGGTCACCGGCAGCATCGCCGTCGCCTTGAGGTTCGTGAGCATCGGTCGCCCTCCTCCCGGGAGCCGCGCCGCTACCGTAGCCAGCGCCCGCGCCGCGCTCGATTCTCGGATGGGGCCACCCCAAGAGGCGCCCGGCCGGGGCGCCGCGGGGCAGGGGGTGCCCGGTGAGCGCGGACCTCCAGGCCGAGGTCGCGTCGCTCGCCTCGCGCCTCGCCGGCGTCCGTGCCGCCACCGAGCGGCTCTGCCAGCCGCTCGAGGCCGACGACTACGGGGTGCAGTCGATGCCCGACGCCAGCCCGGCGAAGTGGCACCTCGCCCACACCACCTGGTTCTTCGAGACCTTCGTCCTCGCGCCGCACGCGCCGCGGTTCCGGCCCTACCGCCCGGACTGGGGCCCCCTCTTCAACTCCTACTACGTCGCCGTCGGGCCGCGGCACCCGCGCCCCGAGCGCGGGGTTCTCTCCCGGCCCACGGCGCGCGAGGTGTACGCCTACCGCGCCGCGGTGGACGAGCAGGTGCAGGCCCTGCTTCGCGACCCCGCCCCGGCGCGCCCCGACCTCCTCGCGGTGGCCGAGGTGGGCCTCCAGCACGAGCAGCAGCACCAGGAGCTGCTCCTCACCGACCTCCTCCACGCCTTCTCGCGGAACCCGCTCCGGCCGGCCTACCGCGAGGCGGTCCCGCCCCGCGGCGGGCCCGGAGAGCCGGGGTGGCGGTCCTTCGACGGCGGCCTGCGCCGCATCGGCCACGAGGGGCCGGGCTTCGCCTTCGACAACGAGGCGCCGGCGCACCGCCAGTGGCTCGAGCCCTTCGAGATCGCGTCGCGCCTCGTCACCGCCGGCGAATTCGCCGCCTTCGCCGAGGACGGCGGCTACCGGCGGCCGGAGCTCTGGCTCTCCGACGGCTGGGCGGCGGCGCAGGCGGGCGGATGGGAGGCGCCGCTCCACTGGGAGCTGCGGGACGGGCGCTGGACCCGCTTCACGCTGCACGGGCCCCTCCCCCTCGATCCGGCGGCGCCGGCGACGCACCTGAGCCACTACGAGGCCGACGCCTACGCCCGCTGGGCCGGTGCGCGGCTCCCCACCGAGGCGGAGTGGGAGGTGGCGGCCGGCGCCGCCCCGGCGCCGGGCCAGTTCGTCGAGGACGGGTGGCTCGTGCCGCTCGCCGGCCCGGCCGGCGGTCTCCTCGGCGCCGCCTGGGTGTGGACCGCGAGCCCCTACGTCGCCTACCCGGGATTCCGCCCCGCCGCCGGCGCGATCGGCGAGTACAACGGCAAGTTCATGGCGAACCAGATGGTGCTCCGCGGCGGCTCCTGCCTCTCGCCGCGCTCGCACCTGCGAACCACCTACCGGAACTTCTTCCCGCCGCAGGCCCGCTGGCAGATGACGGGGATCCGGCTGGCGCGGTGATTCCGGCGTTCCCTCTCCCCCCTCCCGGGGGGAGGGCAGGGTGAGGGGGGCACGTTCACGCGTGCAGCTCGACGACGTCGCCGTCGTCGAGCGCATGACCCTTCTCCACCTGCTGGCCGTCGAAGCGGGCGCCGCGGCCCCAGATGCGCGCGAACTTCATGCGGGCGGCGATGTCCTTGTGGATCGCCAGCGCCAGGTCGTTGACGGTGGCGCCGGCCCGGAGCACGAAGGGCTTCGAGGGCTCGTGCCGGTGGCCCGGCTCCTTGGTGTAGACGCGGATGCGCCGGAGCTCCTTGAAGAGCACCGCCCGGAGCGCCTCCAGGCCGTCGCCGCGCGCCGCCGACACGGGGTGGAAGGGGAGGTCGGCGCCCACCGCCTCCCGGGCCAGCGCCGCGAAGGTGCCGTCGGGGTCGAGGTCGCACTTGTTGCCGAGGGCCAGCACCGGGAGGACGGCGGTGAGCGGGGAGGCGTCGGCCGGAAGCGGCCGGGCGGCGGGCCAGACGCGGGCCCGGCGCAGGAGCTCCACCAGGGCGGCCCACGACGGCTCGAGGTCGTCGGCGGCGACGTCCAGGACCAGCAGCAGGCCGTCGGCCCCGTGCGCCAGGTTCCCGAGCCAGGGCTCGGTGTGGCCCGCCGCCACCGCCGGCGTGTCGACGAGCTGCACCTGCACGTCCTCGTAGGCCATCATCCCGGGCAGGGGCTCGCGGGTGGTGAACGGGTACTCGGCGATCTCCGGGTGGGCGTGGGTCATCGCCGCGAGGAGGGACGACTTCCCGGCGTTGGGGGGCCCGAGGAGCACCCACTGCCCCGCCCCCTCGCGCCGGACGTGGCCCGGGTCGTGGTGCCGGGCGCCGCTGCGCGCGACCTGCTCGCCCTCCTCCTCGAGCTTGGAGAGCCGCTTCTTGAGGTCGGCGTGGAGCTTCTCGGTGCCCTTGTGCTTGGGGAGGAGCGCGAGCATCTCGCGGAGCGCGTCCATCCGCTCCGCCGGATCGGTCGCCCGGCGGAAGCGTTCCTCCGCCTCCTTGTACTGGAGGGTGAGGTTCGCGGGCACGGGGCGATGATCCCCCGCGGCGCCACCGCCGGCCAGCCGCCTTCAGGCGAGGCGCAGCGGCAGCGAGCGCAGCCGCTTCCCGGTGAGGGCGAAGACGGCGTTGGCGACGGCCGGCGCCACCGGCGCGGTGGCCGGCTCGCCGATCCCGCCCATGCGGGCCTTGCTGGGCAGGATGTGCACCTCGACCTCGGGCATCTCGTCGAGCCGCAGCACCTCGTAGTCGTGGAAGTTGCTCTGCTGCACCCGCCCCTCCTTCAGGGTGAGCTCGCTCCGCAGCACCGGCCCCAGGCCGAAGGCGACGGCCCCCTGCACCTGGGCCTCGACCGCGAGCGGGTTCACCGCCAGGCCGCAGTCCACCGCGCAGGTGACCTTGTGGACGCGGATCGCGCCCTTCTCGGCCGACACCTCGGCCACCTCGGCGACGATGCTGCCGAACGACTCGTGCACCGCCAGGCCGCGGGCCCGGCCGGCGGGCGGCTTCTTCCCCCAGCCCGCCTTCTGGGCCGCGACCTTCAGCGCCCGCAGGTGCCTGGGCTTGTCCGCGAGCAGCGCGGCGCGGAACTCGAGCCGGTCCCGCCCGGCGGCGTGGGCCAGGTCGTCGATCACGCTCTCCATGGCGAAGGCGGTGTGGGTGTGGCCGACGGAGCGCCACCACAGCACCGGCACCTCGTTCTTCGGCGAGTGGAGCCACACCCGGCAGGCGCCCACGCCCTCGAGGTAGGGCGAGTCCACCACGCCCTCGACGGAGACCCGGTCGATGCCGTCCTTCACCAGCATCGCCTCGAAGGGCGTGTCCGCGATGATCGACTGGCCGACGATGGTGTGCCGCCAGGCGATCGGCCGGCCCTTCGCATCCGCTCCGACCTCCACGCGGTGGACGAAGGCCGGGCGGTAGAAGCCGCCGCGGATGTCGTCCTCGCGCGTCCAGACGACCTTCACCGGGACGCCCGCCGCCCTGGCGACGTGGACCGCCTCGCTGACGAAGTCGGCGCGGGGGTTGGCGCGCCGGCCGAAGCCGCCGCCCAGGAACGGCGTGTGGATGCTCACGTTCTGCGGGGGCAGGCCGGCGATGTGCGCCGCCACCCCCTGGTCCATGGTCTGCATCTGCGTGCCGGTCCAGACGTCGCAGCGGTCGCCCTCGATGCGGACCGTGCAGTTCAGCGGCTCCATGGGCGCGTGGGCCAGGTAGGGGACGTCGAACTCCGCCTCGAGGCGCCGCGCGGCCGCGGCCAACCCGGCGTCGGCGTCGCCGCGGTCGAGCGCCACCAGGCCCGGCGTCCGGGCCAGGGCGCGGTAGCTCGCCTTGAGCGTCTCCGAGTCGAGGGAGGCGCCGCTCCCGAGGTCCCAGTCCACCTTCAGGGCCTCGCGGCCGGTGGCGGCGCTCCAGAAGTTGCCGGCCACCACCGCGACGCCCGAGGGCACGACCACCACCTTCTCGACGCCGGGCACGGCCCGGGCCTTGGTGGCGTCGAAGGCCTTCAGCTTGGCGCCGAAGACCGGGGCGCGGGCCACCACCGCGGTCCGCAGCCCGGGGAGCTTCACGTCGATGCCGAACTGGGCCCTGCCGGTGACCTTCTCGGGTCCGTCGAGCCGGCGCATCGGCTTGCCGACGAGCTTCCAGTCCTTCGCCTGCTTGAGCTTCACCGAGCCGGGCGCCGGGAGCTTCGCGGCCTCGCCGGCGAGCTGGCCGTAGGAGATCTTCTCCCGGCCGCGGTGCACGTGGCCCCTGGCCGCGCGCAGGCGCCCGGGGTCGACCTTCCACCGCTCGGCGGCGGCGCGCACCAGCATGTCGCGCGCCATGGCGCCCACCGTCCGGTAGCGGTCGAACTCGGACCAGGTCGTCGAGGAGCCGCCGGTCATCTGCATGCCGAAGGCGGTGTGGGCGTAGGCCGGCGCGGCGGGCGCGTGCTCGACGCGCACCCGCGACCAGTCGCACTCCAGCTCCTCGGCCACCAGCATCGCCAGCGTGGTCCAGATGCCCTGCCCCATCTCGGAGTGGGCCAGCATCACCGTCACCGACTCGTCCGGGGCGATGCGGAGGAAGGCGTTGGGATCGGGGGGCGGCTTCTCGGGCGGCGCCCCGGCGGCCGCCGCCAGCGCCCGGCGCGGCACGTGGAAGGCGATGACCAGGCCCGCGCTCGTGAGGAGGGACCCGCGGAGGAAGCGGCGTCGGGTGATGGCGCTCATGGCTTGCCTCCTCGCAGCAGCGCGGCGGCGCGGCGCACCGCGGCGCGGATGCGCGGATAGGTGCCGCAGCGGCAGATGTTGCCGGCCATGGCGAGGTCGATGTCGGCGTCCGAGGGGCGGGGGTTGCCGGCGAGCAGGGCCGCGGCCGCCAGGATCTGCCCGCTCTGGCAGTAGCCGCACTGGACCACGTCGGCCTCCAGCCAGGCGCGCTGCACCGGGTGCGAGCCGTCGGGGGAGAGGCCCTCGATGGTGGTCACCTTGCGGCTGCCGACGGCCGAGACCGCCGTCGCGCAGGAGCGGACGGCGACGCCGTCGAGGAGCACCGTGCAGGCGCCGCACTGGGCCACGCCGCAGCCGTACTTCACGCCGGTGATCCCGAGGACGTCGCGGAGCGCCCAGAGGAGCGGCATCTCCGCAGGCGCATCGACCTCGCGTGGCGTCCCGTTCACATCGAGTGTCATTTGGGCCTCGCGGTCATGGACGGACCGGGATCTAGCGGGCCGGGGTCGCCGCCGCGCCTTCCCCCGCTGCCCCCATAGGGAGGTGGGGCGCGCGCCGCGCCCGGCCCCGCGCTAATTCATGCGCCATGCCCACCGCCCCCACCACGGCCGACGCCGGCGCCCGTGTATCCGAAAAGCCGCTTCCGCCCGGAACTCTGGGACTTCCCTTCCTCGGGGAGACCCTTTCGTTCCTGAGGGATCCCGTGGCCTTCCTCGAGGAGCGGGCTCGAGCCCACGGCCCCGTCTTCAAGACCCGCATCCTCGGCGACCGGGTGGTCTGCCTGGTGGGCCCCGAGGCCGTGGCCCACTTCTACGACGAGCGCTACTTCCAGCGCCGGGGCGGCTCCCCGCCGCACTTCAAGCAGCTCTTCGGCGAGCTGGCGGTCGTGTTCAAGGACGACGCCGCCCACCGTCGGACCCGCCGGCTCATGGCCCAGACCTTCTCGCCCGAGGCCCTCCTCGGCTACCGCGAGACCGTGGACCGGGTGGTGGCGCGCCACGTGGCCCGCTGGGCCTCGGCCGGCGAGGTGCGCGGCGTCGACGAGCTCGGGGCGCTGTGCTTCGCCGTCGCCAACAGCCTCTTCGGAGGCGCCGACCCGGACGCCGACGACCCGCGCGCCGCGGCGCTCTTCGACACCTTCGTGCGCGGCCTCCTGGCGCTGCCCATCTCGCTGCCGGGCACCACCTGGAGC
>DATBLK010000356.1:0-4996 GCA_036555405.1 Anaeromyxobacteraceae bacterium | reverse complement strand
AGGAGGCCGGCGAGGTTCGAGGCGAAGTTCACGACCTTGGCCTCCGCCGAGGCGCGGGTGGGCGGCTCGCCGAGGAGGCCGACGAACCCGAGTATGAGGAAGGTCCCCGTTCCCGGGCCGAAGAAGCCGTCGTAGGCGCCGAGGAGGATCGCGAGCGCACCCGCCGCGGGGAGCCGAAGGCGCTCCGGCAGGCGCGCCGCAGCGGTCGGCGGCGCGCGCCGCAGGCCCACGACCAGCGCCGCCAGGACGAGGAGCGCGAGGACGAGCGGGCGGAGCACCTCGGGGCGGATGGCGAGGACCAGCGCCGCGCCGGCGAGCGAGCCCAGGAAGCCGAGCGGGAAGGTGAGCCGGGCCCGGGCCCGGTCCACGAGGCCGGCGCGCGCGAAGGCGACGAGGGCCGAGGACGACCCGAAGACCGACTGCCCCTTGTTGGTCCCGAGGACGAGGTGCGGCGGCAGGCCGGCCGCCGCCAGCGCCGGCACGGTGAGCAGGCCGCCGCCGCCGGCGACGGCGTCCACCGCGCCGGCTGCGAGCGCCGCGAGGACGAGAAGGGCGACCTCGAGAGGGCTGGCGGGCACGGGGACCTCGTCACGGTTAGCCGACGGTCGCGGCCGGTGCAACGCTCCGCCTCACCCGGGGCGCCCGGGTGAGGGCGGGCTTGCGCCCGGGCCCCCCTCCGCGAATGATCCGGCCCTGGAGGACGCACATGAAGATCGCCATCGTCGGCGCCGGAGGCGTGGGCGCCATCATCGGAGGGCTCCTGCAGAAGAGCGGCGCCGACGTGGCCTTCCTGGCGCGCGGCCGGCAGCTCGAGGCGCTCCGGGCCCTGGGGCTCCAGGTGGAGAGCCCGCGGGGGAGCTTCCACCTGCCCAAGGTCAAGGCCAGCGACGACCCGGCCGCCCTCGGACCGGCCGACGTGGCGCTGGTGTGCGTGAAGGGCTGGCAGGTGGCCGAGGTGGCGCCGCGCCTCGGCCCCCTGCTGTCGGCGGGCGGCTACGCGGTCCCGCTGGAGAACGGCGTCGAGGCCGCGGCGCACCTCGCGGCGGTGCTCGGGGAGGAGCGCGTCGCCGGCGGGATCTGCTTCATGCTCTCGCGCCTCGAGGGGCCGGGCCGGGTGAAGCACGTGGGCGAGAGCCTGCGGGTCACGGTGGGGGAGCGGCGCGGCCCGCCGGCGAGCGCCCGGCTGGAGGCGCTGTGCGGGGTCCTGCGCGCCGCCAGCGTCGACGCCGGCATCGCCCAGGACATCGAGGCGGCCTCCTGGGAGAAGTTCCTCTTCATCGAGCCCTTCGGCTCGGTGGGGGCGGTGACGCGCGCCCCCGCAGGCGTCTTCCGGGCGCTGCGCGAGACCCGGGCGCTCCTCGTCGCGGCGATGGAGGAGATCGCCCAGCTCGGCCGCGCCCGGAACGTGCGGCTCGGGCCGGAGGCGGTGGGGCGGGCGCTCGCCGCCATCGACGCCATGCCGGCCGACGCCACCGCCTCGATGCAGCGCGACGTCCAGTCGGGGCGGCCCTCCGAGCTCTTCGACCAGACCGGCGCGGTGGTGCGGCTGGCGCGCGACGCGGCGCTGCCGGTGCCGGTGCACGCCTTCCTGTGGGCGGCGCTGCTGCCGCAGGAGCAGGCGGCGCGGCAGCCGGGGGGGAGGTAGGGTGCTCCGCAAGGTCGTCTCCATCGACGAGGCGCTGTGCGACGGCTGCGGGGACTGCATCCCGGCCTGCGCCGAGGGGGCCATCCAGGTGGTGGACGGCAAGGCCCGCCTCCTCGGCGACCTCCTCTGCGACGGCCTGGGCGCCTGCCTCGGGACCTGCGAGAAGGGCGCCATCGCCATCGTCGAGCGAGAGGGCGACGCCTTCGACGGCGCTGCCGTCGAGCGCCACCTGGCCGCGCTCGAGCGGCACAACCCGCCGGCGCTGCCGCGCAGGCCGGCGCCCGCCTGCCCGGGCTCGGCGCAGAGGGAGCCGCCGCCGCCGCGGCGCGGCCTGGCGGTGCTCGAGGACCGGCCCGCTCCCGCGCCGGCGCGCGCGCCGCAGGGCGGCAGCCGGCTCACGCAGTGGCCGGTGCAGCTCCACCTCGTCCAGGCGGGGGCGCCCTACTTCCGCGACGCCCACCTCCTCGTCGCCGCCGACTGCGTCCCCTTCGCCTACGCGCGCTTCCACGACGACTTCCTCGCGGGGAAGCGGCTCGTCGTCGGCTGCCCCAAGCTCGACGACGTGGGAGCCTACGTGCACAAGCTCGCCGACATCCTGCGGCGCGGGACCATCCGCAGCGTGACGGTGGTGAAGATGGTCGTCCCCTGCTGCGGGGGGATCGCCGCGGCGGCGCGCCAGGCCCTGGCGCTCGCCGGCGCCGACGTCCCCTACGCCGAGGTGACGGTGGGCGTGGAGGGGGCCGTGGTCGCCTCACCCGCCCGGGGCCCGGCGGCTTGAAATGGACCTGCCTGGCCCTTACTCCAGGGGAGTGGGCGACCAGGTCTCCGACACCCTCCGCGGACGCGGCATCCAGCCCTCCCCCCAGCGGCTCGCGGTGGCGGAGTACGTCCTCCACACCCGGTCCCACCCCTCGGCCGACCAGGTCTGGGCGCGGGTGCGCGCGCGGCAGCCGGCCATCTCCCGGGCCACGGTCTACAACACGCTGAACCTCCTCGTGGACAGGGGGCTCCTCTCGCGCCTGGTCCTCGCCGCCGGGCGGGTGGTCTTCGACCCCCACGTCGGGCGCCACCACCACTTCATCGACGAGGAGACGGGCGAGATCCACGACGTGCCCTGGGAGGCGGTCGACGTCCGGCGCGTCTCCGAGATCGACGGGCTCGAGGTCCGCGAGTTCCAGGTCGTGATGCGCGGTCGCCGCGCGCGGGGCTCGCGCTGAACGTCTAGACTGCGCCGGTGGCTCCGCCGCTCGCCGACTACCGCGCGCCGCTCGACCTCGACGTCTTCCGGCTCCTGAACCGGGACGGCGGGGCGCTCCTCGACACCGCGGCCCGCGTCCTCTCCTCCACCGCCTTCGGCGTCGCCGCGGGCCTCGCGGCCGCGGCGCTCCTCTGGCGGAGGCTGGGCCGGGCCGCGCTGCGCCCGGTCGCCGCGCTGGGGCTCGCCGTGGCCCTCGCCGACGCGCTGGGCTCGCAGCTCTGGAAGCGGCTCCTGGCGCGCCGCCGCCCCTGCTACGCGCTTCCCGAGGGCGAGGTGCGGCGCCTGCTCGCGGCCGCGGACGCCTCGGCGCTCCCCAGCCTCCACGCCGCCAACCTCTTCGCCCTGGCCACCGTCGCCGCGCTCGCCGACCGCCGCCTCGCCCTGCCGGGCTTCGCGGTCGCCGCGGCGGTGGCGCTCTCGCGCGTCTACGGCGGCGTGCACTGGCCGTCCGACGTCGTCGCCGGGGCGCTCTGGGGGGCGCTCTGCGGACTCGCCGCCTGGGCCGCGGCCCGGGCGTCAGCGCCGGCGCCGCCGCGCCCGGCGGCGCGGCCGCCGTGAGGCCTTGGCGGGCCTGCGGGCAGGGGACTTCGAGCGCGGCCGCGAGCGGCCGCTCCCCCTCACCCCGGCCCTCCGCCCCGCGGGTGCGGGTCTGCGCGACCTCGCCCTCGACTTCGACCCCGACCTCGACCGCTTCCCCGTCCTCCCCGTCGGAGCCTTCACCGCGGGCGGGGCGCCCTCGCCCGCGGGGATGCGGCCGCTCTTGCACCAGGAGGCGAACTGCTCCGGGCCGGGGAACATCCAGGCGTAGGCGGCGTCGGCGAAGCGGCTGAAGGCGCGGGCCACCACCGCGCGCGGAGCGTAGACCGGCTCGCGGTGGACGACGACCTCGACCCGATTCGCCCCCGCAGCGAAGGCGGCGAGCGAGGTCCGCACCGGACCCGCGCCCGGGGTGAAGCCGATGACGGTGCGGTCGCCGACGTCGATGGCGTGGTGCCAGACGCCGCCGCGCAGGGCCCGGACGTGGTCGCCGACGGTCAAGGGCGCGCTCCGGCTCGCCATGGTAGACGCCGCGCCGGGCCGGGGCAAACTCCGCGTCAGCCGGCCGCGGCGAGGGCCTCGTCGAGCGCCTCCCCGACCAGCTTCGCCTCGCCCGGCGCGTTCGGCCAGTGGGGAGCCAGGCGCAAGAGGCCGTCCGGCAGCGCCGCCACCACGCCCCGCTCGCCGAGCGCGGCCCGCAGGCGCGGGCCGTCGACGCCCGGGGGCAGCCGGGCGGAGAAGAAGGCCGAGCGCCGCGCCGGGTCGCCGGCCCGGAGGCTCGCGAAGCCGCGCTCCCGCAGCAGCGCCTCGAGCCCGTCGCACAGCGCGCCGGCGTGCGCCTCGACCGCGGGGATCCCGAGCCCGAGGAGGATCTCGATCGAGGCCAGGAGCGCCGCCTGGCTGGCGGTGGAGGGCGAGGAGGGCTCGAGCGCCCGCGCGTCGTGGCGCAGCGGGCGATCGCGGCGGAGGTGGCCGGGGCCGCGGAGCAGGAAGGCGAGCGGGTCCTCGTGGGAGAGCCAGCCGGCGAGGTGCGGCTGGAGGTGCCGGGCGCGGCCGGGCCGCACCCAGAGGAAGCCGGCCCCCTCGATCCCCATGAGCCACTTGTGCGCCCCGCAGGCGAGGTAGTCGAGGCCCAGGCCGGCGGCGTCGAGGGGCACGGCGCCGCAGGCCTGGATGGCGTCGACGAAGATCTCGGCGCCGTGGCCGGCGGCGAGCGCGGCCATCTCGGCGAGCGGCATCCGCAGGCCGGTGCGGAACTGGACGGCGCTCACCGCCACCACCCGGGCGCCCCGCCGGAGCTCCGCCTCCAGGTCCTCGAGGCCGCGCCCGCCCCCACCCTCCGCGAATCCGTCCAGGGGAACGAAGGCGAGCTCCAGGCCGTGGAGCGCCGCCGCCCGCTGCCAGGGCGTCACGTTGGCGGGGAACTCGCCGTCGAAGAGGACGACGCGGTCGCCGGGCGCCCACGGGTAGCAGAGGGCGACGGTCTGCACGCCGGCGCTGCACCCGGGGAGCAGCGCCACGTCCTCCGCCCGGCCGCCGAGGAGCTCGGCGATCCG
>DATBLK010000347.1:0-6963 GCA_036555405.1 Anaeromyxobacteraceae bacterium | reverse complement strand
AAGGCCGGCGCCGTCCGGCTCGAGGCCGGGGACACCAAGACCGACGAGCCGCGCGTCGTGTACCTGACCGAGCGCGTCCTGAAGATGCTCTCGGAGCAGCCCCGCCTGCTCCGCGTCGACTACGTGTTCGTGAACCCGGCGACCGGCAAGCCCTGGCAGGACATCCAGGGCGCCGTCGAGAAGGCCCGCGAGGCCGCCGGCCTCGAGGGGATCTGGGTGCATGACCTCCGGCGCTCCTTCGTCACCCTGGCGCGCCGGAGCGGCCTCCCGGAGTCGGTGGTCGCCCGGTTCTCGGGCCACCGCACTGCGGCGGTATTCAAGCGCTACAACATCGTCGAGGAGCAGGACCTGAAGGCGGCCGTCGAGGTGCTGAACAGGGCCCGGAAGGCGGAATCAGGCCGGGCTGAATCTGGTCGCGATTTGGACACAGTTTACCAGAGGTGAGATCCGAAGCACGAAGCCCCCGCCAGCAAGTGCTGGCGAGGGCTGCGGAATAACTGGTTGCGGGGGCAGGATTTGAACCTGCGACCTTCGGGTTATGAGCCCGACGAGCTACCTGGCTGCTCCACCCCGCGTCAGTCGGATGGGAGCGGGGTTGTACGCGCCAGGCCCCTTTCGGTCAAGGGGATCTTCAGGGTCGGTGGCCTATCCTGCCCCGCACCGGAGGCCCACCATGACGCTGCTCCGCCACTCGCTCGCCGCGGTCGCCGCGCTCGCAGCCGTCGCCGTTGCCGGCTGCAAGAAGCAGCACGCGACGCCCACCGGCCGCTGCGACATCGACCTCGGCCCCTACCGCGCCATGGCCGCCGGCGCCACCGCCCGGCGGATCGCGGACGCCGGCGACCTCGTCCCGGGCGACTCGGCCACCGGCCGCATCGGCGACTTCCTCCTCCAGAACGACAGGATCCGGGTCGTCGTCCAGGCGCCGGACCGGCACATCCAGCCGAACCCCTTCGGCGGCGCCATCGTCGACGCCGGCGTGAAGGACGCCGCCGGCGCCAGCGGCGACCACTTCGGGAAGGTGGCCCCCTTCTTCGCCTTCGGGCGCACCCTGCGCGCCGAGACGGTCGAGGTGGTCGAGGGCCCGGGCGCCGCGGTCGTCGCCGCCACCGGGCCCGACGACATCAACGACTACCTCAACGTGAAGGCCATCCTCCCCCTCCCCCTGAAGCTCGATCCGGACGCGCCCCTGTCACTCCTGGTGACGAGCTACTACATCTTGACCCAGGGCGAGTCGCGGGTCCGGATCGTCACCGCCCTCTGCAACCGGGGGGCGGCGCGGCTCTCGCTGCCGGTGGGCGACCTCCTCGACTCGGGCGGCGACGTCGAGTTCTTCAACCCCATGAACCAGCACGGCGGCTTCGGCTACGTGGGCGGCCTCTCGGGCATCTCCGACTTCCCCTTCTACGCCTACTGGGGCTCCACCGCGGCCTACGCCTACGCCCCGGCGCAGGCGTCGGGCAACCACCAGGTCACGGTCAGCGGCGTCACCGGCACCCTCCTCGGCACCTACCTCTTCGACTGGATCGCCGGGCTGCCCACGCCCGCCGGCGCTCTCGACATCCCGGGCGGCGGGCGGGGAGTCTACGAGCGCTCGCTCTACGTCGGCCGCGACCTCGGCGAGGTGACGAGCGCGGTCTACGCCGACCGCGGCGCGACCGTGCTCGTCTCCGGCCGGGTGACGCTGGGCGGCGCGCCGGTGCAGGGGGCGCGCGTCGCGGTCGTGAAGACCGAGGCCGATCCGAACATCAACCCGCACCGCCACCCCATCGCCGTGCTCGCCACCGGCGCCGACGGCCGCTACGCCGGCAGGGTGCCGGCCGGAACCTACGAGATCGCGGCCGACTACCGGGCCCTCTCCCGCTCGCCCTTCGCGGCGCTCGGCGCGGCGTCCGACGTGGCGAGGGACTTCGACCTGGCGCCGCTCGGCACGCTGCGCGTCGACCTCCACGACCCGATGGGAAACCCCATCCCCGGGAAAGTGCTCGTCTACTGCGAGTCGGGCCCGTGCGTGCGCCGCGGCGGGCTGTCCCCGGCCGGCGGCGCCGACGACGAGGGGAACTTCTTCCGCGCCTCGAGCTACGACCCCTGGCCCGAGGGGGTCCAGGCCTGGGCCTTCGTCGGCCCGGGCGGCACCGCCGACATCGACCTGCCGGGCGGCGGGAGCTACACCGTCGTCGCCTCGCACGGCCCCACCTGGTCGGTCCACCCCGACACCTGGCCCGCCGACCGCGGCCTCCCGTTCGCGGTCGCCGCCGGCGCCACCGTCACCCGGTCCCTGGAGCTCGCCCGGGTGGTCGACACCACCGGCTGGATCGGCGGCGACTTCCACGTCCACGGCGTGAACTCGCCCGACTCGCCCATCTCGCTCGTCGACCGGGTGCGCACCTTCCTCGCCGACGGCGTCGACCTCCTCGTCGCCACCGACCACGACTACGTCACCGACTACGCGCCCACCCTTCCCCTCCTCGACCCGGTGCCGCTCCCGCCCGGCGCCAGGAGCGCCTCCTCCTGGCTGGCCACGCTGGTGGGCGAGGAGCTCACCACCTTCGACTACGGCCACTGGAACGCCTTCCCGCTGCAGCACGCCGCCGCCGACCTCACCGGCGGCGCCGTCGACTGGGGCGGGGGGGTCGACGCCTCCCTCCACCCCTCGCAGATCCACGCCGCCCTGCGGGCGAGCGGCGCCAACCCCACTCCCGCGGAGACGGTGGTGCAGGCGAACCACCCGCGCGGCAGCCTCTCCTGGTTCACGGCCTCGCGGCTCGACAACGCCTCCGGCGAGACGCACGCCTGCCCGCAGCGGTTCCGGCTCGCCGCCGGCCCGGCCACCGCCGCCTGCGACCCGGAGACCGGCCAGGCCGCCGACACCGGCCTCTTCGCCGAGGACTTCACGGCCATGGAGATCGTGAACGACCTCGAGGAGGAGCGGATCCACGGCCGGATGAACGACTGGATGAGCTTCCTCTCGCGCGGCTTCCTCGTCACCGCCACCGCGGTCTCGGACACCCACCAGAAGTTCCTCGTCGCCGCCGGCTACGGGCGCACCTGGCTCCCGGTGGCCGCCGCCGACCCGGCGCAGGTCGCCGCGGCGGTGAACGAGGGCCGCGCCGTGGCCTCGCTCGGCGCCTTCGCCACCGTGACCGCCTCGAACGACCGGGGCGAGACCGGGACCATCGGCGACCTCGTCCGCCCCGGCAACGACGGCAACCTGACCCTGCACGTCGAGGTGCAGACGCCCTCCTGGCTTCCGCCCTGGCAGGTGGAGCTGCACTCCTGGCACCCGGCCCGCGTCTTCCGCTGGGACGCCAGCGGGAACGGCGAGGACGACTACGGCAACCGGAGCTGGCCGGGGTACGTCTGCTCGCCGCCGATCCCGTCCACCTGCAACGGCGCCAGGGACGCCGCCGGCGAGGCGAGCGACTTCGCGGCCGTCGGGGTCCAGCGATCGGCGGTGGTCCCCGGCGACCTCGTCGCCGGCGCCGACCCGGCCTCGACGGCGATGCGCTGGCTCGTGGCGCGCGACTTCGTGGTCCAGCCGGCGCAGGACAACTGGTACGTGGTGGTGGTGCGGCGCGACCCGGCGTCGGCGAAGGCGGAGCTCACGCCCGGCGTGGCCGTGGGACCGGCGCTCACCATCCTGGCGGTGACGAACCCGGTGCTCGTCGACGCCGACGGCAACGGGCGGTACGACGCGCCGGTGGGCAAGGTGCCGCGCCCGACGCCGTGGCCCGGCCTGGCGCCCGGGCCGCGCACCTGGGAGGAGGCGCTGCGGCTCGAGGCCTCGCGGCCCGGGGAGCGGTGCGGGCGGTAGGGGCCCCCCTCAGCCTGGGATCGGTGACTCCCCGCTGGGCGGGGGAGAGGGGAAGTGACGTGGACCGCTAGCCGCGGAGGAGCCGCAGCGCCGCGCCGGGGACGAGCGCCAGGCCGGCGACCGCCACCATGGTGGCGCCGGTCGGCAGCTGCGCCGTCCAGGAGAGGCCGTAGCCGATGGCGGCCGAGGCCGCTCCCAGGCCGGCGGCGACCGCGAAGATGCGCGGCAGGCGGGCCGCCAGGAGCAACGCCGCCGCGGCCGGCAGGGTGAGGAAGGCGAAGGTGGGCAGGGCGCCGATGGCCCGGGCTGCCGGCGGGATGGCGAGCCCGAGCGTGAGGAAGAGGACCGCGTTCCAGCCGCCGGCCCGGATCCCCATGGCCCGGGCCGTCTCGGCGTCGAAGGACACCAGGACCAGCTCGCGGACGAAGAGCGCGTGGACGGCGGCGCAGCCCAGCGCCACCGCGGCGAGGAAGGCGAGCTCGGACGTCGGCACCGCCACCGCGCTCCCGAAGACCATGGAGCCGAGGTCGTGGGCGGCGTGGACGAGCTGGCTCGCCCCCAGCACCGCCAGCGCTCCGGCGATCACCCAGGCGATTCCCACCCCGGCCTCGGAAGGAAGCCGCCGCCCTGCCTGCAGCCGCGAGAGGAGCAGGGCCCCGGCCACGGAGAAGGCCACGGCCACCGCGAGCTGGACGCCGGCCCGCTCCACCTCCACGCCGAGTCGTTCCTCGACGGCGATGGCCGCCACCAGCCCCAGGGTGGAGAGCTGGGTCAGGGCCGCGGAGACGAAGACCGTGCGCCGCAGCACCACGTAGACGCCCAGGAAGCCGAGGAGGGCACCGGCGATGAGCGCGGCGAGAAGCGGGTCGCGCCAGATCTCGCGGGCCTCGAGGAAGGAGGCGAGGCCGCTCAGGGGCGCCCCCGCGCCGCCGGGGCGGCCGCCGGCACCACGCCCCCCAGCCGCACCGGCCTGCCGAAGAGCGCCGCCAGCGCCTCGGGCTCCAGCATCTCGTCGGCCGGGCCGGTGCGGACGAGCCCCCGCGCCTGGTCCACGTAGCAGAGCGCCGCGGCGTGCCTCGCCACCACGTCGAGCCGGTGCGAGACCATGACCACGGCGAGCCCGCGCTCGCGGTTCAGGGTGTCGAGGAGCTCCAGAACGTCCTCCTCGCCCGCCGGGTCCATGCCGTTCGTCGGCTCGTCGAGCGCCAGCAGCGCCGGCTCGGCCGCCAGGGCCCGGGCGATGAGCGTGCGCTGGCGTTCCCCGCCGGACAGCTCGCGAAAGGGTCGGTCCGCCAGCTCGCCGACCCCGACGCGGGCCAGCGCCTCCCGGACCGTCTCGCGGTCGGCGAGTCCCAGCCGCCGACCCGGCCGCAGCAGCCTCGCCCGGCCCATGCGGGCGACCTCCTCCGCGGTGAGCGGCCAGATCGGGTCCACCAGGTCGCGCTGCGGCACGTACCCGACGGCGAGCGGCGCCGGCAGCTCCCGGCGCCCGGCCAGCGGCTCGAGCGCGCCGAGCAGCGCCCGGAGCACGGTGGTCTTGCCGCCGCCGTTCGGCCCGACGATCCCGAGGAAATCGCCGGCCCGGACCGACAGCTCCACGCCGCCGAGGAGCGGCCGCCGGCCGTAGCCGACGGTCGCGCCCCGGAGCGCGACCAGGAGCGCGCCGGCGCTCAAGCGCCCAGCGCTCCCGCCACCGCCCTGACCAGCTCGTCCACGTAGGCCTCGTAGGTCGATGCGGCCTTCGAGGCCCCCACGTCTCCGGGGATGCGCACCACGCGGGCGCCGGAGAGCTTCGACACCGCCTCGGCCGTGCGGGCATCGTAGTACGTCTCCACCACCAGCGCCCTCACCTTCTCGGCACGGGCGAGCTGGACCATCTCCGCGAGGTGGCTCGGCGGCGGGTCGATGCCGGGCTTGGGCTCGAGGTAGCCCACCGCCTGCAGGCCGCACCAGTCGAGGAAGTAGCTCAGGGTCCGGTGCTTGGCGATGACCTTCTGCCCTCGCAGGGGCCCGAGGAGCGCCCTCCAGCGCCCCTCCGCCGCGTCGAGCCGCCGCTCGAAGCCGGCGAGGCGCTCGCGGTAGCCGGGGGCGTGCGCCGGGTCGAGCCGGGCGAGCCGCTCGGCGATGGCCGCGGCCACCTGCCGGGCGCGGCGCGGGTCGCTGAGGAAGTGCGGGTTGCCGGCGGGGTGGATGTCCCCCTGGCTCCGGTCCACCGCGCCGGTGGGGACCTCGAGGACGGGAACGGCCCCGGCGGCCGTGAGCCGGCGCTTCCCGCCGGGCTGGATGTCGGGGTTCCGCGACTGGTTCACCAGGGGCGGAAGCCACCCGACCTCCAGGTCCAGCCCCACGTCGACGAGGAGATCGGCGTTCCGGAGCTTCACCGCCAGGTTGGGATTGGCGTCGACGAAGTGAGGGTCCTGCACGCCGCGGGAGAGGTGCGTCACCTCGGCGTCGGGGCCCCCCACCTCCCGGGCCAGCGCGCCCAGCCCCTCGGTCGTCGTCACCACGCGGAGCGCGGCGGACGCGGCCGACGGCGAGGCCGCCAGCGAGAGCGCCAGCGCCGCGAGCATCTCGCGAGAAGTCATGGGCGCCTCCTAGAAGGGGTGGGCGCCGTGGGCGCCGATGGAGAAGTCGACGGCCAGGAGGGCCTCGAGACCCCCCTGGCCGCCGGGAAGCCGGTCCCAGGCCGCCTGGAGCCGGAGCCTCAGGAACTCGCTGGGGAGGAAGGCGGCGAGCGCGGTGACGCGGTTCTCGGCGCCCGGCAGCGGGGTTCCCTCGCCCGGCGCCGACTCCCAGCGGGCGCCGAGGGCCCACGCCCGGCTCATGCGCCACAGCACCTGCGCGTAGCCGCCGAGCCGGCTCCCGTCGGCGGCCGGGTCCGCCTGGCCCGAGAGGTTTCGGGCGAAGAGCTCGCCCTGGACGAGGACGTACGCCCGGCTCGACAGGTCCCGGATCCGGAGGAGGAGGTCGGCGCCGTAGAGGTCGCGCCAGGCGCGCCTCCCTGCCTCCTCGAGGCGCGCGGCGGAGAGGCCGGCGCCGAGCGTCGCCCCCTCGGCGAGGTCCAGGTACTGAACGAGCCGGGCGAGGCCGGTGCGCCTTCCCTCGGCCTCGAAGGCCGGCGTCGTCTCCTGGTAGGCGAGGTGAAGCTC
>DATBLK010000338.1:0-5609 GCA_036555405.1 Anaeromyxobacteraceae bacterium | reverse complement strand
CGCCGCTCCGCGCTCGAAGGGGTCGTTGCCGAGCACGGACGTGCCCCGCCGTGGGCGCGGACCGCGCCGCGGCCGTCTCCTCGGCCTCTTCTGCGCCATCGCGGCCGTCATACGACGGGCTGCCGGGACCGTCAAACGTGGGAGGCGCGTGGTAGAAGGCCGCGTGGGTCGCATCCAGGTCCTCCCTCCCGCGCTCGTGAACCAGATCGCCGCAGGCGAGGTGGTGGAGCGACCCGCGTCGGTCCTGAAGGAGCTCGTCGAGAACGCCCTCGACGCCGGCGCGGGCGCGATCCAGGTGGAGCTCGAGGAGGGCGGCCTCTCGGCGGTGCGGGTCGCGGACGACGGCTCAGGCATGGCCGGCGACGAGGCGGAGGTCGCCCTCGAGCGGCACGCAACCTCGAAGCTCGGCGACGCCGCCGGGCTCTCGCGCATCGCCACCATGGGCTTCCGCGGCGAGGCGCTCCCGGCCATCGCCGCCGTCTCCCGGCTCCGCATCGACACCTGCGCCGGGGACGGCGGCGCGGGGACGCGCCTGACCGTCGAGGGGGGACACCTCGTCGAGCGGGCGCCGGTGGCCCGGGCGCGCGGCACCACCGTCGAGGTGCGCGACCTCTTCTTCAACACCCCGGCGCGGCGCAAGTTCATGCGCGCGGCCGCCACCGAGTCGGGCCACGCCGCCGAGGCGCTGGTCCGGCTGGCCCTGGGGGCTGGCGGGGTGGCGTTCACGCTGCGCTCGGGGGGGCGCATCGCCCTGGCGCTCGCGGCCGGCGCGTCCCTCGCCGAGCGGGTGGCGGCGGCGGCGGGCCGGGAGGCGGCCCGCGGCCTCGTGGCGGTGGACGGCGGGCGCGGGGAGGTCCGCGTCCGGGGCCTCGTCACCTCGCCCGATCGCTCGCAGGCGACGGGGCGCGGCCTCTACCTCTTCGTCAACGGCCGGTTCGTCCGCGAGCGCGGGCTCGTCCACGCGATCCTCCGCGCCTACGCGGAAACGCTGCCGCGAGGGCGCTGGCCGGCCGGTGCGCTCTTCGTCGAGCTCCCCCTGGAGCGCGTCGACGTGAACGTCCACCCCCAGAAGCTCGAGGTGCGCTTCTCCGACGCCAGGGCGGTCGGCGACGCCGTGTACCACGCGGTGGCGGACGGCCTGCGCGGCGCACCCTGGCTCGGCCACCGGCCCGTCCCGGCGGCGGCCCCGCTGGCGGCGATCGCCGCCGAGGAGGTCGCGGGCCTGGACGAGGTGCTGGCGCGGGCGCGCGCCGCCGGGGCCGGGGAGAGCGCGCGCACCCCGGGCTCGCCCACCCGGGACCTCGCCTTCCCCGGTCCGGCTGCTCCGGGCGATGGCCCTGCGGCGCCCGGGGGGTACTTCGCCTCGCTCCGCTACGTGGGGCAGCACGCCCGGACCTACCTCCTCTGCGAGGCGCCGGGAGGGGCGCTCGTCGTCGTCGATCAGCACGCCGGGCACGAGCGCGCGCTCTTCCACCGGCTGCGCCAGGCCTGGCGCGCCAAGCGCATCCCGGTCCAGCCGCTGCTCCTGCCGCAGGTCGTCGAGCTGCCGCCGGCGGCCGCCCGCCTGCTCGAGGGCGGGGCGGCGGCGCTGGCGAGGCTCGGGATCGAGGTGGAGCCCTTCGGCGGCGACGGCTTCGCGGTGAAGGGGCTGCCGGCCGCGCTCGCGGGCGCGGACGTCGCCGGGCTGCTCCGGGACCTGGCCCAGCAGCTGGGCGAGGTGGAGCAGGGAGACGCCGCCGACGAGGCCTGGCACGACCTGCTGGCCACGGCGGCCTGCCACGGGGCGGTGCGCGCCAACCAGGAGCTCACCGCCGGGGAGGCGCGGGCGCTGCTCGACGAGCTCGACGCCGTCGACTTCAAGGCTCGCTGCCCCCACGGCCGGCCGGTCGTCTTCGAGCTCTCGCTGGCCGAGATGGAGGGCAGAGTCGGGCGCCGCTGACGGCGCCGGTCGACCGGCAAATGAAAAGAAGCGCAACCGGCTGGTCTCGGAGAGGTGCGGGGGGGTCCCCTCGGCGACCGGGTTGCGCTTCGGTGGCCACAACGTAGCAATCGGCAAGCCACCCGACCGGGGGAAGAAAGCGCAGTTTGTTCGGTGAATTCAGCAACATCCGTCGCTTGACCGACTCGCTCCCGCGTTGCAGCGCTGCACGCTGCATTTCACGGATGAAAGCCGTGTGGACTCCCCAGGGACCCGATGGCAGAGTGCCGGCCCGTGGCCGAGCGCGATCCCCGGTACCGGCCCTACCGTTTCGCGATGTGGGTGACCTACTTCGCCGTCACCTTCCTCGGCATCTCCATCATGGTCGTGAGCGTGACGCGGCAGCTCCGCGGCGCCCCCCGTGCGCCGGGCGGTGGCCAGCTTCCGACGCGGGCGGCGCTTCGGCTGTGCCTCGCCGACCTCGAGGCCCTGTACCGCGAGCAGAACCACCGGGCCTGGGCGCTGGGCAGCGAGTTCGAGGGGACCGATCCCCTCGCCACCTGGAACGACTGGGCCCGGCGCTGGCTGCGCCAGGTGGAGGATCTCGCCGACCGCTGCCACCTCGACGCCAGCGACGGGGGCGAGGGAGCGCACCAGCGCGCCGAGCTCGCCGCGGCGCGGGACGCGACCCTGGCCCTGCACCGCGCCTACCAGGCGCAGGTGAACCGGTTCGCGCGCGAGGAGGGCGACCTCGCCCAGGCGGCGGCCGAGGCGCTGGCGCACGCGCGCCAGGCGGTGGGCCGGGCCAGGTAGGCGCCGGGCGGGGAGGAGTCAGGGCGGGAGGGGGAAGGCGCAGAGGCCGCCGGGCGGGTCGACGTAGCGGAACACCCAGCGGAACACCTGGGTCTCGTAGCCGTCCTGCGGCGTGCGGTTCGGAAGCTTGAGGCCCGGCTCCCCGAGGACGCGGAACCCGTTCGACACCACCAGCTCCACGACGTGGAGGGCGTAGCCGGGTCCTTCCCAGTCGACGGGGGCGAAGATGAACGGGTCGACGGCTCGCCGCGGGTTCGAGGGATCGGCGGGGTCGGGCTCCGGGAAGCTGAACGCCTGGATGCCGCTCGCGCTCATGGCGTCGTAGTCCACGAACCAGCGGGCCTCGACGGCCTCGATCGTGTTCTCGTCGGAGACGCTCGCCGAGAGCGTGAACTGCGGCGCGGCCGGGCAGGTCTTGGCCACGTCGACCACCGTGGACTGCGGGGACAGCAGCTCGTAGACGATCCGCGGGGCGGGCACGAGCACCTGCCCGTTGCGCCCCACCGCGGGCACGGCCTGCGGCAGCGGGCAGCCCCACAGCGCCGAGGCGGCGAGGGCGGCGAACGCGACCGGGCTCCTCCTCACGGCGCGCTCTCGCCCGACCCGGCGCCGGCCGGCCCGGGTGCCTCGCGCCCCCTCCGCTCGGCCTCGAGCTTCTCCAGATAGCGGAAGATGGTCCGCGGGTCCACGCCCAGGTCCTTGGCGGTCTTGGTGCGGTTGCCCCCGTTGCGGTCCAGCACCTCGCCGATGTAGCGCTTGCGGTACTCCTCCAGCGCCTGGGAGAGCGCCAGGACCGGGGCGAAGCTCTCGGGCCCGAGGTCCAGGTCGTCGGCGGTGACCAGGGGGCGGTCCGCGAGGAGGGCCGCCTTCTTCACGCGGTTCTCGAGCTCGCGGATGTTCCCGGGCCAGCCGTAGCGGCGCAGGGCCACCAGGGCCCCCGGCGCGAAGCCCCTGGCGCGCGAGCCCAGCTCCCGGGCGGCGCGCTGCAGGAGCCAGCGGGCCAGGACCACGACGTCCTCGCCCCGGTCGCGCAGGGGGGGCAGCGAGATGGAGACCACGTGGAGCCGGTAGTAGAGGTCCTCGCGGAACCGTCCGGCGGCGATCTCCTCCTCGAGCACGCGGTTCGTCGCCGCCAGAACCCGGATGTCCACCGGCTCGGGTCGGGTGTCGCCGACGCGGGTCACCGCCCTCTCCTGAAGCGCGCGCAGGAGCTTGACTTGAAGAACCGCCGGCATGTCCGCGACCTCGTCGAGGAACAGGGTGCCGCCGCTGGCCGCCTGGAACTTGCCCGGGCGCGTCGCCACCGCCCCGGTGAAGGCGCCCTTCACGTGCCCGAACAGGTCGGACTCGAGGAGGGACTCCGGGATGGCGCCGCAGTTCACTGCCACGAAGGGGCCGCCGGCGCGGGGAGAGCGGCGGTGCACCTCGCGGGCGACGAGCTCCTTGCCGGTGCCGGTCTCGCCGAGGATGAGCACCGAGACGTCGGTTGCCGCCACCTTCTCGATGCGCCGCAGCACCTCGCGCATCGAGGGGCCGGTGCCGACGATCTCGCCGTACTGGCGGCTCGCCATCGCCTCGCGCAGCGCCTCGTTCTCGCGGCGCAGCCCCTCGACGAGCAGGGCGTTGCGCACGAGCAGCGAGGCCTGGGCGGCGAGGACGGTGAGCGCCTCGAGGTCCTTCTCGTCGAAGAGGCTCACCACCGAGTCGTTGCCCAGGTAGAGGACGCCGAGCACCTCGCCCTCGTGGGTCAGCGGCGCGCACATCACCGAGCAGAGCTTGAGGTTCACCACCGAGGCGGAGCTGGACCACTGCTGGTCGTGGAGCGCGTCGGCGACGACGATGGGGCGGCGGGTCTCCCGCACCCGCTGGACGATGGAGTCCGAGACCCGGGCCACGGCGTCCTCGATGCGCTCGCGCGCCAGGTTGCGCGAGGCCCGCACCGCGCTTTCGCCCTCCTCGAAGAGGATGAGGAAGCCCTTGTCCGCCTTGGTCACCTCCAGGGCGGCGTCGAGGAGCTCGTCGAGCAGGCGCCGGAGATCGGTGGCCCCGAGGAGCCGCTCCGAGAAGCGGACGATGGAGCGCATGGCCTCGACCCGGCCGTCCGACGCCGGCGGGGGCTCGCGCCGCTCGAGCTCGCCCTGGGAGAACGCGAGCTCGCTCCGGCCCACCGCGATGCGGTCGCCGTCGGCGAGCCGCGCCGAGGCGCGCCGCTTCCCGTTCACCGTCATGGTGGTGGCGCCGTGGCAGGCGGCGTTGTAGTCGCGCCCGTCGAAGTGGATGTGCAGCGCCGTCGGCGGCAGGGAAGGGTCGGAGAGGTCGACGTCGTTCTCGGCGCCGCGCCCCAGGCTGGTGATGCGCCGGTGGAGCGCCACCTCGCGCTCTCGGCCGTCGGGGGTGCGGACGCGGAGGTGGGCCACGAGTGTCCCTCAGTACTCCCACTGCAGCGAGACGGTGGCCGCGCCCTCGCGCGGCGAGATCTCGGTCTCCACCCGGGGCACGAAGTGCCGGTGCGCGTCGACGACGCCCCAGGCGTAGAGCGCCCAGAAGAGGCCGGCGGAGAGGTACTTCACGAGGTCGACGTTCCGGAGGAGGCGGCGCGTCGCGTCGGTGTACGGGGGGCGGCTGCAGTTGGGCTGCGAGGGCGTGCAGCGGGCGCTGTTGTCGACGATCTGGTTGTGGACCAGGATGGCCCCGATGTTCACGGCGCCCAGGGCGAGCTCGCCCGCGGCGACGGCGGTTCCCTTGGCGCGCTCCCCGTTCTGGAACTGGCCGGCGCCGAAGGGAACCCAGTTGATCACGTACTGCCGCTCCTGGACCCGCACCACCTTGGCCGGGGGCCCGCTCCGGGCCCGCTCCTCGGCCAGGAGCCGCCGCCGCG
>DATBLK010000326.1:0-3490 GCA_036555405.1 Anaeromyxobacteraceae bacterium | reverse complement strand
GGATCTCCTCCCGCAGCAGCCAGTCCCCGGGGTGGGCGCGGGCCTCCTCCTCGATCGCCGCGAGGCGCTCGGGGTCGGCAGGGCCGCGCTCGCGCATGGCGCGCACCTCCGCGTAGAGCCGCGCCAGCGGCTCCGGCAGCGCCGCCGCCTTTCGGGCCCGGGCTCGCGCCTCCCCTTCGCCCTCCGCGGACGGGCGCCCGAAGTGGCCGTCCCAGCTCGCCGGGTCGGCGGGACCGCCGGCCACCGAGGGCAGCGCCCCCGAGGAGAGGACCAGGGCGCGAGGGGGGAGCGGGAGCTCCCTGCCGCCGGCGCGCCCGCGAAGCTCCACCACCTCGCGGCCGCGCAGGACGCGCCCCTCGAGCCGCAGCCCGCTCGCGAGCCGCTCGTCGAAGCGCCCCTCCCGCGGCAGCCGCATCCGCCCGAAGGCGACCACCGCCGGAAGCGCCCAGGGGCCCTCGAGCGCCCTCCCTCCGCGCGAGATCTGGGAGGGGCCTCCCACCTGGGCCGCCGCGGCCGAGAGGCCCGGCCCCGGGGGCTGCGGCGCGGGGAACACCTCGTAGACCACGCCCGACACCTCGAGGCCGCCCTCGAGCGACAGGTGGTTCACGGTTCGCGCCTGGCGGGCGGCCGCCAGCCCCCGGTCGCCGCCGGTCCGCCACGAGAGGGTGGCGGCGAAGCGCTCGGCGAGCTCCAGGAGCTGGCCGAAGTCGCGGGCCACGAAGAGACGCGGCTGCATCCGGGTGATGTCGTAGTCCTGCTCCACGCAGGCGAGCGTCAGGGGGACGCGCTCCACCGCCGCGGAGAGGCACCGCGAGCTCTCCCCGATGGAGGAGAGGAGCCCGGCGCCGTAGATGCGGGGCGCCGCGGGGTCGCCGACGAGCCCGTACTCCGCCGTCCACCAGTAGAGCCGCGAGGCCCTCGCCGATTCGGAAGGCTCCCGGCGCGCGGCCTGGGCCTCGGCGAGCCGCCGCTCGGCCGCCGCCACCTCTCCCGGCGCCGCCAGGGGGTCCTCCTTCACCACCGAGAGGTTCCGGATGGCCTCGTAGAGGTCGCCGTCCCCGGCCGAGGCGATGGCGCGGAAGCCCACCTCGCCCGCCTTCTGGAGGTAGGCGGCGTAGTCCGGGTCGGCGAGGATGGGCGCATGGCCGGCGCTCTCGTGGACGATGTCCGGGGCGGGCGTGTACTCCACGTGCTCGTGCGACCGGACGTCGGCGGCGATGGCCAGGACCCGCTGCGACTGGAGCTCGGTGAAGACCGCCGGGGGGATGAAGCCGCGCACGCACACCGCCGACCAGCCGAGCCGCTCCAGCTTCGAGTTCATGTCGTCCATGCTGGGGACGCGCTCGGTCCCGATGCCGGTGGCGGCGAGCCCGGCGAGGTAGCTCGGGTGCGCCAGGTCGGCGAGGTGGCGCACCAGCCTGCGGACGACGTGGCGCCACACGGCGTGGTCGCGCGGCGTGTAGGACGCGTACTCCTGGTCGACGGCGAAGCGCCGGAGGTGCGGCGGGAGCCGCTCCAGCGCACGCCGGGCCGGCGAGAGCGCCCCGGTCTCGTCCACGGACGTCACCCTGGCCGATCTCTAGCCGCGGGGGCGGTCCGCCGCAGCCACACCGGCGGCGACGCTGGAGGGGCAGCCTCCGCCCACCGCGGCGCCCGGGAAGCGAGAGCGGGCGCCTAGACCTGCGCCTGGGCCGGGAGCGGCAGGGGCTCGACCAGGCCGCGGTCGACGAGCCGGTCGACCGCCTCCTTCACGTCGCCGCGGCTGGAGCCGCAGTTCTCGAGGGCGCCGGCGACGTCGGCCAGGCTGAGGCGGCCCGGCTTGAGCTCGCAGAGGACGACGCCGTCGCCGGGCTCCAGGCCGAGCGGCTCGGACCAGCGGCGCTGCGCGCCGTCGAGCGCGTTCCGGCCCTGGGCGCGGGCGTCGCGGATCGCCTCGGCGTGGGCGGTCTCGGCGGCCAGGCCGGCCTCGGTGAGCTGGAAGCGCTGCCCGCGAGGCCAGCGGTGGGCGCCGCGGGGGCGAAGGGTCGAGAGCATGGAGTGCGGAACGGATCTCGCGATCGCGCGCCGTTGTCAAGCCACACGACGCCGCGACCCGCACATCCGCTAGCCCAGCCGCACCCCGACCCGGCCCTCGGCGACGTAGATGAGCTCGTTCGTCGTCCCGCCGGTGGCGCTGGTCCGCTCCACCTTCCCCGGCAGGATTCCGGCCTCCAGGAACACCGCCACGCCGAAGAGGCCGAAGCGCGTGCCCAGGGCGGCCCCGTACTTGTACTGGACCGGGCTGTCGACGAGCCCGTTCACGGCCAGGATGCCCTTCAGGTACAGGGGGAACAGCGGGATGGTGAGCTCGGCCATGGGGCGGAGCTGGAGGTCGAACTTGGAAGCCTGGACGTCGCCGAGGGCGCCGACGACGCCCAGCTCCAGGGAGAGGATGCCGGCGAGCTGGTAGCCGGGCGCGACCATCAAGTTCGTGGGCTGGCGGGCCCGGTCCGGCTGGATCTCCCATCCGACGCCGGCGGAGCCCTCGACGAAGAAGTCGCCCCTCGCGGCTGCGGGGGCGGCGGCGAGCGCTGCTGCGGCGACTCCCAGTGCGAGCTTTCGCATGCGTCCTCCTGGGCGCCGAGGATAGCGGAGCCCGGTCGGGCGGTCACGCCCACACCGGACGACACCGGGCGGCCTGGGCGAGATCCGCCCCTCACCCGCGAGCGAGGCCGGGGCCGCCATGCGGCCCTCTCCGCGGCTGGTACCCTCATGATTCATCACAAGTCGAGTGGCCGGACGGGCGAGCCACGCCGAGACCCGTAACCGGTTCGGCTCACGAGCCAGACTGGGCGTCAGCCGGCGCAGTCCGCACCGTGGGAAGTGGCGAGCCCTCGCGAGGTTGTTCGCAGCGCCACCCCGTCGGCGTCACGCCGTGCGCGGCCGGGCAACGGGCACCGCCGCCGGTGTGACCCTCAGTGCGCGCTCGCCGGCGATAGCACTTTCACCCGTTCGGGACTCCGGCCGCCGCCGGAACCTGGCCATGTAGGCGCGGCCGAACGTCTCCTCCGCGTGCAGCGTGTTGTGCGACTTGCAGCGGAGGCGCAGGCCGTCGACCGTCGACTGTCCGCCGAGCGCGACGGGCTCGATGTGGTCGAGCTCGAGCCGCCGGCGGTCCTCGCAGCGGCGGCCGCCCGGCGACACGTAGGTGCACCGGCCACCGTCGCGCTCCCAGACGGCGCGCTTCACCGCGGCAGGAATGGCCTGGCGCTTCCCGGGGGTAGCAGGCCGGGGCGCGACCGGCTGCCGCTCGCGGGCCGGCTTCACCGCGCCCCGGCGCTTCCCGTGCTTCTCGATGGCGCAGCGCACCGCCTCGCGGAGCACCGCTCCGAGGTTTCCGTCCGGGATCTTGTGCGAGAGCAGGCACGTCAAGGTCTCGAGGTCCTCCCTGAAGGCCCCGTCGATGGTGAGCCGCACCGACCACTGGTCGGCGGAGATCGGGTCCAGGGAG
>DATBLK010000323.1:0-10904 GCA_036555405.1 Anaeromyxobacteraceae bacterium | reverse complement strand
GGTCTGGGTCCACGGCGATCTGGAGTGGGTGCGGAAGCTGGCGCGGGTCGACGGGCCGGCGCCGGGGCGGCGGGCCGCCTGAGCGGCGGGACCGCGGGTTCGGAGGACGTCATGGAATCGACCGAGAAGACCGGCGCCGGCGACGTTTTCCTCGCCCACACGAGCCACCTCGACACCCTGATCAACCTCGCCCGCACGAACTCGCTGCACTACCTGCTCTTCGGGCTCGCCTGCTGCGGGATCGAGCTCATGCAGACCGGCGGGCCGCGCGCCGACCTCGACCGCTTCGGCGCCATCCCCCGCGCCTCGCCGCGCCAGGCCGACTTCATGATCGTGGCCGGGACCCTGACCTACAAGATGGCCGAGCGCTGCAAGCTGCTCTACGACCAGATGCCGGAGCCCAAGTACGTGATCTCGATGGGCTCCTGCGCCAACTGCGGCGGCCTGTTCCAGCTCGCCTACTCGGTCTGCAAGGGCGTCGACAAGGTGATCCCGGTCGACGTCTACGTGCCGGGCTGCCCGCCGCGGCCCGAGGCGCTCACCGAGGGGCTGCTGCGGCTGCAGGACCTCGTCATGCGCGAGCGCTGGAAGGACAAGCGGCGGCGGACCGAGGCGGCCTAGCGGGGGCGGGCCGGGGCGCCGGCGGCCGAGATGCCGCGGCGGCGCGCGAATCCCCGAGGCCCGGGGAGCGTGGAGGAGCATGACGCCAGCGGAGATCCACGAGAGGCTCAGGGCGAGGTTCGGCGAGGCGGTGGGCCCGCTCTCCGAGCCGAAGGTCGACTCCTTCGCGGTGGTGAAGGGCGAGCGCATCGCCGAGGTGTGCCGCTTCCTCCGCGACGAGCCCGGCCTGGAGATGGACTTCTGCGAGGACCTCACCGCCGTCGACTGGCCCAAGCGGAACGTCATCGAGGTCGTCTACCACCTCTACTCCTACCGGCACCGCCACGGGCTGGTCCTCAAGGTCGAGGCCGACCGCGCCGCGCCGGCCGTCCCCTCCGTCGAGGCCGTGTGGAAGGCGGCGAACTGGATGGAGCGCGAGGTCTATGACCTCTTCGGGGTGGCCTTCCCCGGCCACCCCGACCTCCGGCGCGTGCTCCTGCCCGACGACTGGCCGGGCCACCCGCTGCGCAAGGACTGGACCGAGGCGGACGAGTGGCACGGCATCCCGGTGGTGCGGGAGAACCCGCTCGTCGAGCTCCGCCGCCTCGACGGGCCCAAGCTCGCGGAATGGGCCCGGGCCCGCGCCGCCGCCGCGCCCCCGGCTCCGAAGGCCCCTGCCGCGCCCGCGGCCCCCAAGGCGCCGGCCGCGCCCGCCGCTCCGGCGGCGCCCGCCACGCCGAAGACGTAGGAGGCCGCCGTGGAGAAGCTCATCCTGCGCAAGATGAAGGCCGGCGGCGGCGACATGCTGCTGAACTTCGGCCCGCAACACCCCTCCACCCACGGCGTCATCAACTTCCTCGTCGACACCGACGGGGAGGTGATGCGCAGGGCCATCCCCGAGGTCGGCTACCTCCACCGCTCCATCGAGAAGATCGCCGAGCAGGTCGGCTACCCGGGCTTCATGCCCTACACCGACCGCGTCGACTACGTCGCGGCGATGTTCGCCAACGAGGGGTACGCGCTGGCGGTGGAGCGGCTCCTGAAGCTCGAGGTTCCGCCGCGCGCGCAGGTCCTGCGGGCCATCTCCTGCGAGCTGTGCCGCATCGCCAGCCACCTGGTGTCGGTGGGCACGATGGCCACGGACATCGGCGCCGTCACCCCGCTGATCCACGCCATCCGGGAGCGCGAGGCGGTCAACGACCTCATCGAGGCGCTCTGCGGCGCGAGGCTCACCTACAACTACCACCGCATCGGCGGCGTGGCCTACGACCTGCCCAGCGGCTGGTCCGACCGGGTGCTGCGCTTCCTCGACCACTTCGACTCGCTCATCCAGGAGTGGGATCGGCTCATCACCTTCAACGAGATCTACGTGAAGCGGCTGGCCGGGGTGGCGGTGATCCCCCGGGAGATGGCGGTGGGCTACGGCCTGGTGGGCCCGAACCTGCGCGGCTCGGGCGTGGACTGGGACCTGCGGCGCGACGTTCCCTACGGCGCCTACCGCGACTTCAAGTTCGACGTCCCGGTGGGGACGGGGTACCGCGGCAAGGTCGGCGACGCCTTCGACCGCTACTACGTGCGCGTCCTGGAGATGAAGGAGTCCTCGCGGATCGTGCGCCAGGCGCTGGAGAAGGTGCCGGGCGGAGAGTTCATGGCCAAGGTGTCCCGCAAGATCAAGCCCGAGGCCGGCGAGGCCATCGGGCGGGTCGAGTCGGCGCGCGGAGAGATGGCCTACTACGTCGTCTCCGACGGCACGGAGAAGCCCTGGCGGGTCCGCGCCCGCACCGGCTCCTTCCTGGCCATGGGGATCATCGAGGACGTCTCGCCCGGCCTGATGGTCGCCGACCTGGTCGCCCTGATCGCGAGTCTCGACGTCGTCGCCCCGGAGATCGACCGGTGACCAGCGCTCCCCGGCCTTACGCCCCCCGGTTCACTCCGCGGTGGCTCGTCGCCCTCACGCTCGTGGCGGCCGTCGTCCTGCCCACGCTCTTCCCGCTCCTCGTGCTCCTCCTCGCCCCCCTGGACCGGCAGGCCGCGGTGGCGGCGGCGCTGCGCTGGCTCGGCGGCGCGCTCGGGACCGACCTCTCCGGCCCCATGGCGCAGGACGTGGGCTTCGCCGCCTACCTCCTCCTCCTCGCCTTCGCGGTGGTGAACTTCGGCGCCATCTTCTCGGGCATGGCGGTGTGGTGGGAGCGGCGCATCGCCGGCCGGATGCAGAGCCGCGTCGGCCCGAACCGCCAGGGCTTCCTCGGCTTCTTCGTCTGGATCGCCGACGCGGTGAAGTTCCTCCTGAAGGAGGACCTCGTCCCCGCCGAGGCCGACCGGCTCCTCTTCCGGGCCGCCCCCTACTTCGTGGTCACCGGCTTCGTCCTCACCTTCGTGGTCCTGCCCTTCGGCGAGAGCGTGGTCGTGGCCGACCTCGACGTGGGCGTCTTCTACGTCACCTCGGTCACCGCCCTGGTCGTGGTCGGCATCCTGGTCTCGGGCTGGTCGTCGAACTCGAAGTGGGCGCTCTTCGGCGGCATGCGCTCGGCGGCGCAGGTGATCTCCTACGAGATCCCGGCCGGGATCGCCGTCTTCGTCCCGGTGCTCATGGCCGGCACGCTCTCCATGCAGGGCATCATCCGCGCCCAGGGCGCCTGGCCGTGGGAGTGGATGGCCTTCCGGAACCCGGCGGCGCTGGTGGCCTTCGCGGTGATGTTCGTGGCGCAGCTGGCCGAGTCGAACCGGACGCCCTTCGACCTCCCCGAGGCCGAGTCGGAGCTGGTGGCCGGCTTCCTCTCCGAGTACTCCGGGTTCCGCTTCGCTCTCTTCTTCCTCGCCGAGTACGGCAACATCTGGGTGCTCTCGGCGCTCTCCACCACGCTCTTCCTCGGCGGCTGGCAGGTGCCGGGGCTTCCGCCCGAGGCCATCGCCGCGGTCCGGGGGGAGCCGATCTGGTGGGGCTACCAGCTCCTCTCCATGGTGGTGTTCGCGGCCAAGGCCATCGCGGTCGCCAACCTCGTCATCTGGCTGCGCTGGACCCTGCCGCGGATCCGCGTCGACCAGATGATGAACCTGTCCTGGAAGTACCTCGTCCCCATGGGCTTCGCCTGCCTGGTCTTCACCCTCTTCTGGCAGCTGGGCGTGGCGGCGGCGCCGCGGCTCGAGCTCGCCAGCGGCCTGGTCCTGGTGGCGGCGGCGGCGGTGATCGCGGCGGTCTTCGTGCGGCAGGTGCGCCGCAACATCGAGCTGGTCCAGGGCGACCGGGTCGACCTGTCGAACTGGTGAGCGACATGCCCTCCGTCACAGCTCGCGCCTACGTCGGGAACATCGCGGACACGGTGCAGTCCTTCTGGCACGGGATGTCGATCACGCTCTCGTACCTCCTGCGCCGGCCCATCACCACGCAGTACCCGGACCGGACCGCGCTGCCGGTGGCCGACACCCTGCCGGCCCGGTACCGCGGCCTGCTCGAGGTGGACCCCGCCATCTGCACCGGTTGCCTCGCCTGCGAGCGGGCCTGCCCCATCGCCTGCATCCAGATGAACGTCGAGAAGGACCCGGGAAACCCCAAGGTGCGGGTGGTCACCCAGTTCGACATCGACGAGGCGAAGTGCATGTTCTGCGGGCTCTGCGTCGAGCCCTGCCCCACCGGGTCGATCCAGCACACCCGCGAGTTCGAGGCCTCGGTGCGCTCGGTGCGGAACCTCGTCATCCGCTGGGCCGACCCGGCCGCGCCCTTCCCGGTCTACAAGGTCGAGAAGGGAGCCACCTACTTCGCGCGCGTGCCGCTCGGCGACCTCCTGAAGGAGAAGCTCGCCGCCCGGCGGTGGGACGCGCCGGGGCCGACCTACATGCCCCCCGAGCCGCCGAAGCCGCCCGAGCCGCCGCCTGCCGCCGGGGCGAAGCCGGCTCCGGCGGCGAAGCCCGCCGCGCCGGCGGCGCCGGCTCCGCAGCCGCCCGCCGCCCCCGCGGCCGGGGCCTCGGGGACCGCTCCGGCGGCCGCGCCGGCCACCCCCGCCCCGGCCCCCGGCGGCGAGAAGGCCTGAGGAGGAGGACGCGTGAAACGGACGGCTTCCCGGCTCGCCTTCATCCTGGTCCTGGGCGCGCTGGTGGCGGTGTTCCTCGGAATCCTGTCGGCGCGCGTCCTCCCCCGGGTGCTGGCCGCCGGGCCCCGGGTGCCCCCGGGGCTCGCCGACCTCCTCTTCTACGCCGTGGCCGGCCTGGCGGTGGCCGGCGCCGCCGGGGTGGCCTTCTCCCGCAACGTCGTCTGGTCGTGCATCGGCCTGCTCATGGCGCTGCTGGGCGTCTCCGGCATCTACGTCTACCTCTCGGCCGACTTCCTCGCGGTCGCCCAGATCCTCGTCTACATCGGCGGCGTCCTGGTCCTCATCCTCTTCGCGGTGATGCTGACGAGCCGCATCGGCGAGGTGAACGTCTCCAACCGGAGCTTCGGGCTGGCCGGCGGGCTCGCGCTCTTCGCCGCGGCGACCCCGCTGCTCGTCGCGGTGGCGGTGCTGGTGCCCTGGCCGCGGCGCCCCGCGCCGCCCATGGCCCCGACGACCGCAGCCATCGGGAACGAGTTCCTCTCCCGCTGGCTGCTCCCCTTCGAGATCGCCTCGGTGGTGCTGCTGGCCACGCTGGTGGGCGCGGTGGTGATGGCGCGCAAGGAGCTGGTGGCCGAGGAACCCGCGGAGACCCCCTGATGGCGCACCTGACCCTCACCCACTTCCTGGTCGTCGGCGCCCTGCTCTTCACGCTCGGGCTCGTCACCGTGGCCACGCGCCGCAACGCCGTGGGCGTGCTCATGGGCGTCGAGCTGATCCTGAACGGCGCCAACGTGAATCTGGTGGCCTTCAACCGCTACGTCGTCGGCGGCGTCTCGGGCCACGTCTTCGCTCTCTTCGTCATCGTGCTGGCGGCGGCGGCGGCGGCGGTGGGCCTGGCCATCGTCCTCGCCATCTTCCAGACCTTCCGCACCATCGACGTCCGCGTCGCGGACACCATGCGAGAGTGAGATGGAACTCGCCACCCACCAGCTCGGCCCCATCGTCGTCGAGCGGGTGAGCTACCTCTGGCTCATCCCGCTCTTCCCGCTCGTCGGCGCCGCCATCAACGCCCTGGCGGGGCTGCACCTGCAGCGCGCCTTCGGGAAGAGGGCGGTCCACGCCGTCGCCGTGGGCGCGATGGTCCTCTCCTTCCTGGCGGCCCTGCTGGCCTTCGCCCGGATGCTCGGGCTCCCGGCGGAGCGGCGCCACCTCCAGGACACCCTCTGGAACCTCTTCACCGCCGGCCGGCTCACCGTCGACCTCGCCTTCGCGCTCGATCCGCTGTCGATGACGATGGTGCTCATCATCACCTTCGTCGGCGCGCTCATCCACGTGTTCTCGATCGGCTACATGGCCGACGAGGCGCCCTACTGGCGCTTCTTCGCCTGGCTCAACCTCTTCGTGTTCTCGATGCTCCTCCTCGTCATGGGCGAGAACTTCGCCGTGATGTTCTTCGGGTGGGAGGGCGTCGGCCTCTGCAGCTACCTGCTCATCAGCTACTACTACACCGACCCGGCGAAGGCGGCGGCCGGCATGAAGGCCTTCATCGCCAACCGCATCGGCGACTTCGGCTTCCTGGCCGGGCTGCTGGTCCTCTTCTGGGCGCTCGGCGGCAGCTGGACCCCGCGCGACGACATGCGCGGCGGCGACTACCGGCCAATCCCGAGGATGGCGGCGGTGGCCGGCGCCACCACCGCCGAGCAGTCGCGCCGGCTCGCCCCGGTGGTCGAGGGCATCCCCATCGGCCCGACGCTGAGCTTCCGCGAGCTGCGGGACCAGATCGTCGTCGAGAAGACGGGCGTCCGCGAGCACCTCCAGGGCCAGACGCTCTGGGGCTTCGGGGTGCTGGCGGTCATCGGCATCCTCCTGTTCGTCGGGGCCATGGGGAAGAGCGCCCAGATCCCGCTGTACGTCTGGCTGCCGGACGCCATGGCCGGCCCGACGCCGGTCTCGGCGCTGATCCACGCCGCCACCATGGTCACCGCCGGCGTCTACATGGTGGCGCGCCTGAACTTCCTCTTCGCGCTCTCGCCCAGCGCCATGGGCTGGGTGGCCTTCATCGGGGCGCTCACCGCGCTCTTCGCGGCCACGATCGGCTTCTTCCAGTACGACATCAAGAAGGTCCTGGCCTACTCCACCGTCTCCCAGCTCGGCTTCATGTTCATCGGCGTCGGCGTGGGGGCCTACTGGGCCGGCACCTACCACCTCCTCACCCACGCCTTCTTCAAGGCGACGCTGTTCCTGTGCGCCGGGTCGGTGATCCTGGGCTGCCACCACGAGCAGGACATGCGGCGGATGGGCGGCCTCCGGGAGCACATGCCCGTCACCCGGTGGACCTACCTCGCCGCCACCTGGGCCATCGCCGGCTTCCCCTGGGCCAGCGGCTTCTACTCGAAGGACGAGATCCTCTGGAAGGCCTTCACCAGCCACCACCTCGCCTTCCTGGGCCACCCCGCGCCCTGGCTCGGCCCGGCGATCTACGTCGCCGGCATCGTCGCCGCCACCGGCACGAGCTTCTACATGTTCCGCTCCTACTACATGACCTTCACCGGCGCCTACCGCGGCGGCCAGGCCCACGGGGACGGCGGCCACGGGGCCGAGGCGGCGGCCGCAGGCGGCGCCGGGCACGGCGCCCACGGCCACGGCGGCACGCCGCGCGAGTCCCCCCTGAGCGTCACCGCCGTGCTCGCCACCCTGGCGGCCGGCGCGGTCCTGGCCGGCCTGCTGGGCCTGCCCGCCGCCTGGACGCACCGGGCGCCTGTGCTCGAGCACTGGCTCGAGCCCTCGCTCACCGCGGCCGTCCGGTTCGCCGAGAAGCCCCACGTCCTGGAGTTCCTCTTCCAGGCCATCGGCGTCGGCGCCGGGGTCGTGGGCTGGGCCGCGGCCCGGGCGCTCTACCGGGACGGCAGGAGCGAGGCGCCGGCGCGCTGGAAGGCGCGCTGGCACGGCGCCTGGCAGGTGATCCACGACAAGTACTACGTCGACGAGGTCTACGAGGCGGTGGCCATCCGCCCGGCGGTGTTCTTCGCCAGGTTCCTCGCCTGGTTCGACGGCCACGTCATCGACTGGCTCGTGAACTTCGCCGGCTGGATCACCCGGCTCTTCGCCAACGTCGACGGCGCCATCGACCGGTACGTCGTCGACGGCGCCGTCAACGCGGTCGCCTCCGCCACCATCGGCAGCGGGCGCGCGCTGCGGAGGATCCAGAGCGGGCGCATCCAGACCTACCTCTACGGCGCACTGGCCGGCGGCCTGGCCGTGGTGCTCCTGAACTTCCTCATCCGCTGACCGGAGCGACGGCGACATGACCACATCTGGCAACGTGCTCGGCTGGGCCACCTTCCTCCCCACGATCGGCGCCGCGCTGATCGTCCTCCTCCTCGCCGTCCGCGCCCTCACCGGCTTCTCGCGCCGGGCGATGGACGAGGCCGCGCGCTGGATCGCCCTCGTCGCCAGCGCCGGCTCCCTCGCGGCCGCCGTCGCCGCCTGGCGCCTCTACGACCCGGGCGCCCCGGGGATGGTGGTCCGCGGCCGCGACGTCGGGGTGCAGCTCGTCGAGAAGGTCGTGTGGATCAAGCAGTTCAACGTCGAGTACTTCCTGGGCGTCGACGGCATCAGCATCTCGATGGTGCTGCTCTCCGGCCTCATCTCCTTCGTCGCCACCATCGCCTCCATGCCCTGGTGGGGAAGCCGCCGGGCCAACGAGATGGCGGGGATGGGCGACGGCCCCGAGGACCCGCACCACCCCCGCCACTTCTCGGTGCGGATGGTGCCCGGCTACATGGTCATGCTCCTCATCCTGCAGACCGGGATGATGGGCACGTTCGTCGCCCTGGACATGTTCCTCTTCTACGTCTTCTGGGAGGTCATGCTCCTGCCGATGTACTTCCTCATCGGCATCTGGGGCGGGCCGCGCAAGGAGTACGCGGCCATCAAGTTCTTCCTCTACACCCTGGCCGGCAGCGTCCTCATGCTGCTCGCCATCATCGGCCTCTACTACAACAGCGCCCCGGCGCTGCTGGCGGACGGATCGAGGGCGCCGCACACCTTCAACCTCCTCGAGCTCGCCGCCCAGGGGCAGGCCGGGCAGTGGTCCCAGGCCGCCACCATCCTGGGCTTCGACTTCGCCCGCACGATCTTCGTCGGGCTCTTCATCGGCTTCGCCATCAAGATCCCGATGGTCCCCTTCCACACCTGGCTCCCCGACGCGCACGTCGAGGCGCCCACGCCCATCTCCGTCATCCTGGCCGGGATCCTCCTCAAGATGGGCCCCTACGGCATCCTGCGCTTCAACTTCGCGGTGCTGCCCGAGGCGTCCCGCTGGGCCGCCAACGCCATCGCCGTCTTCGGGATGGTGAACATCGTCTACGCCGCCTTCGTCTGCCTGGCGCAGAAGGATCTCAAGAAGCTCATCGCCTACTCCTCGGTCTCGCACATGGGCTTCTCGCTCCTGGGCATGGCGGCGATGACGCCGGCCGGCATCTCCGGGGCGGTGCTGAACCTCTTCACCCACGGCATCATCAGCCCCATGCTGTTCCTCGTCGCGGGCGTGATCTACGACCGGGCCCACCACCGCGAGATCGAGCGCTTCGGCGGCCTGGCGCAGACGCTGCCCGAGTACACCGGCATCATGGGGCTCGCCTTCTTCGCCTCCCTGGGCCTCCCGGGGCTGTGCGGCTTCATCTCCGAGTTCCTGGTGTTCAGCGGCTCCTTCCCGGTCTTCATGACCTACACCATCATCTCGGCGACCTCGGTGGTCATCACCGCCGCCTACTACCTCTGGGCCATCCACCGGATGTTCCTGGGCAAGGTGAACGAGGCCTACCGCGGCTACCCCGACCTCGTCTGGCGGGAGCGACTCTCGCTCTACCCGCTCGGCGCCATCGTCATCGTGCTCGGCTTCTACCCGCAGGCGATCCTGAACTCGATCAACGGCTCGCTCCACGCGCTGGTGAAGACCGTCCGCCTCTGGGGCTGAGCCGTGGACCTCCAGGCGCTGGTCGAGAACAACATCCGCAGCGCCGGCTGGTTCCGGCCGGAGCTGGCGCTGACCTTCGGCAGCATGGTCCTGTTCGCCGCCGACCTGGCGCTGCGGCGCAACGCCGCCCGGGTGCGGAACCTCTCCGCCCTGGCGCTGGCGGCGCTGGCGGTGGCGGCCGGCTTCCTGGCCGCCCAGCCGCCGGACGCGCTGGTGCTCTTCAACGGGATGATCGCCACCGACGGCTTCGCCACCTTCTTCAAGTGGCTCTTCCTCGCCGCCGCGGCGCTCACGGTGATCATCGCCGCGCAGGGGGCCGAGATCGCCCGCGAGCGATTCGGCGAGTTCCTGGCCCTGCTGCTGGCCATCACCCTGGGCATGTTCCTCATGGCCAGCGCCACCAACTTGTTGATGATCTACATGGCCGTCGAGCTGGTCTCGATGGTGAGCTACGTCCTCGTCGGCTACCGGCGCGGAGACCGCAGGGCCCACGAGGCCTCGCTCAAGTACGTCATCTTCGGCGGCGTGGCGTCGGGGGTCATGCTCTTCGGGATGAGCTACCTCTACGGCCTGCTCGGCACCGCCGACGTCACCCAGTTCGCCCCGCGCCTGGCGCTGCTCTCCGCCTCCCTGGGCGCCGCGGCGCCGGGCGGAGCGGCGGCGACGAAGCTCGCCCTGGTGCTGGCGACGGTCTTCGTCTCCGCCGGCATCGGGTACAAGATCGCGGCCGTCCCCTGGCACATGTGGTGCCCGGACGTCTACGAGGGCGCCCCCACGCCCTTCACCGCCTTCCTCTCGGTGGGGCCGAAGGCGGCCGGCTTCGCCCTCGCCATCCGCTTCTTCTTCGGCGCCTTCGCCGGGCCCGCCGGGGCCGGCGGCCTGGCCGACTCGGTGGCCGGCATCCCCTGGCCGGCGGTGATCGGCGTCATCTCGGCGGTGACGATGACGCTCGGGAACCTCGTCGCCGTCGTCCAGACGAACTTGAAGAGGCTCCTCGCCTACTCCTCCATCGCCCACGCCGGCTTCATGCTCATGGGGCTGGCGGCCGTCTCGGCGACCGGCATGCAGAGCGTGATGATCTACTCGGCGGTGTACCTGGTCATGAACCTGGGCGCCTTCCTGGTGGTCATCGTCGTCGCCCAGGCCACCGGCTCGGAGTCGATCTTCGAATACCGCGGGCTGGCCCGGCGCCACCCGCTCGCCGCCGTGACCTTCGCCATCTTCCTCTTCTCGCTCACCGGCCTCCCGCCCTTCGCCGGGTTCATGGGGAAGCTGTACCTCTTCTACGCGATGTTCGA
>DATBLK010000301.1:0-3737 GCA_036555405.1 Anaeromyxobacteraceae bacterium | reverse complement strand
CGGGGCACGGTCACCCAGCTCCTCCTCGCCATCCAGGCGGCGCGGCCGAAGCCCGCGCCGCCGCAGGCTGCGGCGCCTCCCAGGCCGGCCCCGCCTCCCCCGCCGCCCGAGGTCGCGGCCGCGAAGCCGACGCCCGCCGCGTCCCCGGTCGCCTCGGCGCCGCTCGCGCCCCAGGCCCGGCCGGCCGGCAAGGACCACACCCTGGCCATCATCGCCTACAGCGCCTCCGGCGCGCTCGCGGTGACCGGCGCGCTGTTCGGCCTCGCGGCCCAGGTGCGCTACGACAACCTGAAGAAGCTCCAGGGCCAGCCCGGCTATGCGCTCGCCTGGGAGACGAGGAAGGACAACATCAAGAAGGCCGCCGGCGCGGCGGACCTCGCCTACCTGGGCGCGGCGGTCGCCGCCGGGGCCGGCACCTGGCTCTGGTTCCGCGAGGAACGGATCGCGGTGGGGCCGGCCGCGAGCCCGGGGGCGGTGGGCCTCGTCGCCGCCGGCACCTTCTAGGAGGACGCGATGCGAATCGGCTCCCGCCTCCTCGTCGTGGCCCTGGCGACCGCCGGCTGCTCCCTGGCGGTGGACCCGAAGAAGCTCGACCCGCACGCCCCGCCCGACGTCGCCACCTTCTGCCAGCGCGCGCTCGACCTGGTCGTGCAGAGGTTCTCCGCCTGCGGCGCCGCGACGCCCGAGCTCATCCAGAGCCAGCTCTACCTCCCCTGCCAGGACCAGTGGCAACACGCGCTCGGCCGGGGCAACGCCGGCTACGACAAGTACGCCGCCGCCGACTGCCTCGCCGCCGTCGAGGCCGCGCCCTGCAAGCTGCTGCTGCCGCCGAACGGAGACGTCCCCGACGTCTGCAACCAGGTCATGAGCGGGTACCTCAACGACGCGGTCGCCTGCGACGTCGACGCGGACTGCGGGTCGGGCCTGTGCCTCGCCGCCGCGACCTGTCCGGGCGTGTGCGCCCAGCGTTCCGGGGAAGGCGCGGCCTGCAGCGGCCGCCGCAACGTCGGGCCGCAGTGCCACCGCGGGCTCGTCTGCCGCGCCCTCGTCTGCGAGGTGATCATCTACCAGGGGAGCTCCTGCACCGGCCGCGCCCAGAGCTGCGAGCCGGGAGCGTACTGCGAGGCGGCGACGGGCACCTGCGAGTGGCAGAAGGGCGCCGGCGCGACCTGTGCCGGCCAGGAGGAGTGCGAGCCCGGCCTCCTCTGCGCGGTGGCCCAGGTCACCCCGCTCAGGCTGGAGTGCATGGCGCCGCGCCCGCCCGGCGCCTCCTGCACCGTGGGCCAGCGGGACTGCACCCGCGGCAGCTACTGCAGGAGCGCGGCGCAGGTGGCGGGCGACCCCGGCACCTGCGTCGCCTGGCCCGGGCTCGGGGCCTGCGACCTCGCCGGGGTCGAGCCCTTCGGCTGCCTGGGCCGCTGGTGCAACATGTCCGGCGGGACCGGCGCCTGCTCCGACTTCACGCCCGAGGCCTCGTCGTGCGCCTCGGACGCGGAGTGCCGGCCGGGCGCCGTCTGCAACGGGCTCGCCGTCCCCGGGCCCGTCTGCTTCACCTCCTGCATGCCCTGACGGGCCGTGGCCCTCGTCGTCCAGAAGTACGGCGGCTCGTCGGTCGCCGGCGTCGAGAAGCTCCGGCGGGTGGCCGGGCTCATCGCCGCCCGCCGCCGCGCCGGAGACGAGGTGGTGGCGGTGGTCTCGGCCATGGGCGACACCACCGACGAGCTCCTGGCGCTGGCGAAGCAGGTGTCCGCGGCGCCGCCGCGGCGAGAGCTCGACATGCTGCTCTCCGCCGGCGAGCGCGTCGCCATGGCGCTCCTGGCGATGGCGCTCCACGAGGAGGGGGTGGAGGCGAGGAGCTTCACCGGGAGCCAGGCCGGGATCCTCACCGACGAGAGCCACGCCTCGGCCCGCATCGTCGAGGTCCGGCCCATCCGCGTGCGCGAGGAGCTGGCGCGCGGCCGCGCCGTCATCGTGGCCGGCTACCAGGGCGTCTCGCGCGACCGGGAGGTCACGACGCTGGGCCGCGGCGGATCGGACACGACCGCGGTGGCGCTGGCGGCGGCGCTGGGCGCCGACTGCGAGATCTACTCCGACGTGGCCGGCGTCTACACCGCCGACCCGCGCGCCGTGCCCCGGGCCCGCCGCCTGGAGCGGCTCGGCTACGGGGAGATGCAGGAGCTGGCGCGGGCGGGGGCCAGGGTGCTGAACGCCCGGGCGGTGGAGTTCGCGCGCGCGCGGGGCATCGCCATCCGGGCGCGGAGCGCCTTCGCCGGCCCCGAGGAGACGGTGGTGGCGGGGGAGGGAGCCGCCGGGGGGATCGCCGGCGTCGCCGCGCTCCCCGAGGCGGCGCTGGTCTCGCTCGACGCGGCGGCGCTCCCGGCCGCGGGCGAGGCGCTCGCCCGCCACGGCGCGCGGGAGCTCTCCCGGTCGGAGGTCGGGGGCCGCGCCGCCCTCCTCCTGGTGCTCGACGACGTCCACGCGCTCGCGGCGCTGGAGGCCGAGCTCCGCGGCGCCGATCCCGGCGCCGCCGTGGCGTCGAGGGGGCTGGGCGCGCTCTCCGCGGTCGGCACGGCGGCGTCCGAGCCTCGGGTCGCCGAGGCCGTCGAGGAGGCGGTCCGCGCCGCGGGGGGCGCGCCGCTGGCGATCTTCGGCTCGCCGCTCCGGGTCACCGCCTGCTGCGGCGCCGACCTCCTCGCCGAGGCGTCGCGCCGGCTCCACGAGCGGCTGCTGGAGTGACCCGCCTGCCGGCGCGTCACCCCCCCCAGAACCCGCCGCTTCCGGGCCGGTCGCGGCGGTAGTCCGACCCGGGGTCGAGCTTCTGGAAGGTGCACATCTCGTTGAGCCGCGAGAAGATGCGGTCGCCGACGCGCTGGGGCAGCGTCATCGCCTCGGCCTCGCGCGCGAAGTCGACCGAGCGGGTGTTCACGCGGCGCAGGGCCGCCGCGGGCTGGGGACCCGGCGCCGCGGCCGATGCCGGCGGGCCGTCGGGGAAGTAGTTGGTCGCGAAGAGCGTGGTGAGCCCTCCCGAGTAGCGACGGCTGATGAGCTCGTCCAGCATCGACCGCTCGAACTCGGTCCCGCGCTCCTTCCCCAGCTCGTCGATGGCCAGCACCGGCACCGAGAGCAGCGGGCGCAGGATCTCCATCTGGTTCTTCCCCGCCGCGAAGCCGGCCTTGATGTCGCTGAGGAGGAGCATGAACTCGACGTAGCGGCCGGCGACGCCGCGCTCGAGGGACAGGTGCCGCAGCGTGGCCACGAGCAGATGGGTCTTCCCGCCGCCGGGCCGCCCGTAGAGGAGGTAGCCCTTCGCCGGCTCGTCGGGCCGGAGCTTGCGCGCCAGCCCGTCGGCGAGCGCCCGCGCCGCCGAGTGGTCGGGCGACCAGGTCCTGAAGGTCTCGAAGGAGGCGTGGGCCGCCACCGCCGGCACGCCGACCTCGCAGAAGAGCCGGATGCGCTCGTCGAGGTGGCGGCAGCTGCACGGCTGCGCCACCTGCGCGTCGCCGCGCGCCACCAGGACGAAGCCGGTCTCCTTGCAGCGCGGGCACGCGGCCTGGCAGGCGCAGCGGCGAGCCCGCGCCGGCTTCCCCAGCCGCTGCTCCACCGCGTACCCGGCGCCGGCGCAGACCGGGCAGGCGGCGTCGGCGGGGGCGGACATGGGGCGCGGAGTCTACACCGAACCGCGCAGGCCCAGGAACCCGGCCTGGCGGGCGGCGTCGGCGAGGTGGGCCAGCAGCGTC
>DATBLK010000292.1:0-5548 GCA_036555405.1 Anaeromyxobacteraceae bacterium | reverse complement strand
CCGCCGGCGCATCGCCGAGCGGATGGCGCAGTCGAAGCGCACCGCCGCCCACTTCACCTTCGTGGAGCAGGCCGACGTCACCGACCTCGTCCGGGTGAAGGAGCGCGTCGCCGAGGCCGCCCGGGCGCAGGGCGTGAAGGTGACCTTCCTGCCCTTCGTCGTGAAGGCGGTGGTGGCGGCCCTGAAGAAGCACCCCTGGCTCAACGCCACCCTGGACGAGCCGCGGAGCGAGATCCGGCTCCGGCGCCAGTACCACATCGGCATCGCTTCGGCGACCGAGCAGGGGCTCCTGGTCCCGGTGGTCCGCAGCGCCGACCGGCTCTCGCTGCTCGACCTGGCGCGGGAGATCGAGCGGCTCGCGACCTCGGCCAAGTCCGGCCGGGCCCGGCCCGAGGACCTGGGCGGCTCGACCTTCACCATCACCAGCCTCGGCGCTCGCGGCGGCCTCTTCGCGACCCCGGTGATCAACTACCCCGAGGTCGCCATCCTCGGCGTCCACCGCATCCGGCCCACGCCGGTGGTGCGCCAGGGCCAGATCGTGGCCCGCGAGGTGATGAACGTCTCCCTCACCTCCGACCACCGGGTCGTCGACGGCCACGTGGCCGCGGCCTTCGCCTACGCGGTCATCGAGTACCTCGAGGACCCGAACCTCCTCTTCATGGAGATGGTGTAGGGCGCGCATGGCGACCAGGCGCTACGACGCGGTGGTGCTGGGGGCGGGCCCCGGCGGCTACGTGGCCGCCATCCGCCTGGCCCAGCTCGGGAAGAAGACCGCGCTCGTCGAGCGCGAGGCGCTGGGCGGGGTCTGCCTCAACTGGGGGTGCATTCCGTCGAAGGCGCTCATCGCCGCCGCCAACCTGGTGGAGGACCTGCGCGGCGCCGCCGCCCGCGGCATCGCCGCCCAGCCGGAGCTCGACGTCGCGAAGCTGCGCGCCTTCCGGGACGAGCTCGTGAAGAAGCTCGTCTCGGGCGTGGCGACGCTGGAGAAGGGCAACGGCGTGGAGGTGCTGCGGGGGGCGGGCGCCTTCGTCGGCCCCGACGCCCTGGAGGTGAAGGGGCCGGAGGGCGCGGAGCGGGTGGAGGCGCCGGCCTTCGTCGTGGCCACCGGGGCCCGGCCGGTCGAGCTCCCGGACCTCCCCTTCGGCGGGGACGTCTGGAGCGCCAGGGAGGCGGTGGCGCTGTCGGAGGTGCCCGGGCGGCTGGCGGTGGTGGGCGGCGGCGTCATCGGCCTCGAGCTCGGCACCGTCTACGCGAAGCTCGGCAGCCGGGTGACGGTGGTCGAGGCGCTCCCCCAGCTCCTCGCGGGCGTCGACCCCGAGGCCGTCCGGCTCGTCCAGAAGGGGCTGCGGCAGCACGGCGCCAGGGTGATCCTGAACGGGAAGGTGAAGGGGCTCGCCGGGAAGGCGGGCGCGCGGACCCTGGCCGTCGAGGCGGAGGGGCGGGAGGAGGAGCTGGAGTGCGACAAGGTCCTGGTGGCCGTGGGCTTCCGGGCCGCGGCCGAGGGGATCGGGCTCGAGAAGCTGGGCGTCCGGCGCACGCCGCAGGGCTTCCTCGAGGTGGACGAGCGCTGCCGCACCAGCGTCCCCGCCCTCTACGCCGTCGGCGACGTCGCCGGGCCGCCCTTCCTGGCCCACAAGGCCTTCCGCGAGGGCGAGATCGCGGCCGAGGCCATCGCCGGGAGGAAGTCGGCGCGCGACTGGGTGGCGATGCCCGCCGCCATCTTCACCGACCCGGAGATCGCGGTCGTCGGCCTGGGCGAGGAGGAGGCCCGGAAGGCCGGCCACGACCCCATCACCGGCAAGTTCTCCTTCGGGGCGCTGGGCCGGGCCATGGCCATCGGCCACGCCGAGGGCTTCGTCAAGGTCGTCGCCGACCGGTCCACCCGGCAGCTCCTGGGCGCGGTCTTCGCGGGGCCGGAGGCCTCGGACCTCGTCGCCGAGGCGGCGCTGGCGCTGGAGATGGGCGCCTCCCTCGAGGACGTGGCCCTCACGGTCCACGCCCACCCCACGCTCCCGGAGGCCTTCCACGAGGCCTGCAAGGCGGCGCTGGGCGAGGCCATCCACGCCCTGAACCGGCCCGAGCGCCCGAAGCGCGCCGACGTCTGACGGCGGTGCGCGCGCTCCACGTCCACGCGCTGGGTCGCGTCGAGTACGCCGACGGCCTGCGGCTCATGGCCGTGGCGGGAGACCTGGTGGCCCGGGGAGCCCCGGCCGAGGTCGACCACCTCTTCCTCCTCGAGCACCCGCCGGTGATCACGCTGGGGCGCGGGGCGGGCCCGGGCAACGTCGTGGCGGCGCCCGCCTGGCTCGAGCGGCAGGGGATCGAGGTCCACGAGACCGACCGCGGCGGCGACGTCACCTACCACGGGCCCGGGCAGGTGGTCGGCTACCCCGTGCTCGACATCTCGGACCGGCCCGACGTGCGCCGCTACGTGGCCGCGCTCGAGGAGGCGATGATCCGGGCCTGCGCCGGCTGCGGCGTCGAGGCGGGCCGCCACCCCCAGCACCGCGGGGCCTGGGTGGGCCCGCGCAAGATCGGCGCGGTGGGCGTCCACCTCACCCGCTGGGTGACGAGCCACGGGCTGGCCTTCAACGTCGCGCCCGACCTGTCGCACTACTCGCTCATCGTCCCCTGCGGGATCGCCGACCCGCGGCTGGGGGTGACCAGCCTGGAGAGGGAGATGTCGGCCCGGGGGCTGCGGGCGCCGCCGCTCCGCGCGATCGCCGACCACCTGGCGGTCCACCTGGCCGAGACGCTGGGCCGGGTGGCGGTGGAGGCCCGCCTCGACCTCAGGTCCGTCTCCGTGGTCCCGGTGGCCGAGGACGGCCGCGTGCTCCTCCTGCGCCGGACGGCCGAGCGCGGCGGGATCTGGCAGCCGGTCACCGGACGGCTCGAGCCCGGCGAGGCCCCGGAGCTGGCGGCGCGGCGCGAGCTCCTGGAGGAGACCGGGGCCGACGCGCCGGCGGAGCCGCTCGGCTACGAGCACGACTTCGCGCTCGAGCCGGCGACGGCGGTTCGCTTCGGCGGGGGGCTGAAGCTCGTCCGCGAGACCGCCTTCCGCGCCCGCCTGCCCGCCGGCTTCTCCCCGCGCCTCTCGGGCGAGCACGCCGAGTGGGCCTGGTTCCAGCCCGCCGAGGCGGAGCGGATCGTGCCGTACCCCGGCCTGCGCCGGGCGCTGAGGCTCGCCGCGCCCGGGCCGTTCTAGACGTCCAGGGCTCCGCCGTCGACGAGCCGGCACACCGCGGCGATGTCGCGGTGCAGCTCGCGGTCGCCGTCGAGCGGCGGCACCGCGGCCCGGATGCGCGCGTGGGCCTCGGCGACCCGGGCTGCGGGGCGCAGGGGCTTCCGGAGCTCGACCGCCTGGGCGGCGACCAGCAGCTCGATGGCCAGGCAGGTGCGGACGTGCTCCACCACCTGCCGCGCCTTGAGCGCCGCCGCCATCCCCATGGAGACGTGGTCCTCGCGCCCCGCCGAGGAGGGGATGGAGTCGACGCTGGCGGGGTGGCACAGGACCTTGTTCTCGGAGACCAGGGCCGCGCTCGTCACCTGCGCGATCATGTACCCGGAGTCGAGACCGGGGCTCCGCGCCAGGAAGGGCGGCAGCCCCGAGAGCGAGGGGTTCACGAGCTGCTCCACCCGGCGTTCCGAGATGGTGGCGAGGTGCGAGGCGGCGACGGCGAGGACGTCGAGCGCCAGGGCCACCGGCTGCCCGTGGAAGTTCCCGCCCGAGACGATGTCGCCCGACCCGGAGAGCACCAGCGGGTTGTCGGTGGCGGCGTTGGCCTCGCGCGCCAGCGTGCCGCGGCAGAAGGCGATGCCGTCGCGGGCGGCGCCGTGAACCTGTGGCATGCAGCGCAGCGAGTAGGGGTCCTGGACCCTGCGGCAGTCGGGCCCCTGGTGCGAGGCGTTGAGCGGTGAGTCGGCGAGGAGCTCGCGGAGGTGCGCCGCGGCCGCGATCTGGCCCGGCTGGCCGCGGGCGGCGTGGAGCTCCGCCAGGAAGGGCCGGTGCGAGCCGAGGAGACCCTCGAGCGTCATCGCACCCGCGACGTCGGCGAGCCGGGCGAGCCGCTCGGCGCGCAGCAGCGCCAGCGCGCCCACCGCCGTCATCGCCTGGGTCCCGTTGACGAGCGCCAGCCCCTCCTTGGGCGCGAGGACGAGCGGCTCGAGGCCCACGTGCGACAGGGCCGCCGCACCCGGGATCCGCCGGCCGTCGACCAGGGCCTCCCCCTCGCCGATGGCGACGAGCGCCAGGTGCGCCAGCGGCGCCAGGTCGCCGGAGGCGCCGACCGACCCCCGCTCCGGGATCACCGGGGTGACGCCGCGGTTCAGCAGCTCCACCAGGAGATCCACCAGCGCCTCGCGGACGCCGGAGAAGCCCTTGGCGAGGACGTTGGCCCGCAGGAGCACCACGGCCCGCGCCTCCGGGACGGAGAGCGGCTCGCCCACGCCGGCGGCGTGCGACAGGACGAGGTTGCGCTGCAGCCGCGCCAGGTCGCCGCCGGCGATCCGGACGTCGGCGAGCGTCCCGAACCCGGTGTTGATCCCGTAATGGGGCTCGCCGTCGGCGAGCCGCTCCTCGACGAGCTCGCGCGCGACGCGGACGCGCTCCCGGGCGGAGGGGGCGAGCTCGGCCCTCGCCTCGCCGCGCGCCACCGCCGCGACCTCCTCGAGCTCCAGCGTGTCGCCGTCGACGAGAACCCGCCGCATCGAGCCTCCCAGGCTTCCCGGGTTCCGCCCCCGGGCTCGGAATTGATGCGCTGCGTTGACGAGGATGCGACCCTTTCATACACTCACCGGCCCCTCGTTTCAGCCCCGTAGCCGCGGAGGATGCGTGGCGCTCATCGTCCAGAAGTACGGCGGCACCTCGGTGAAGGACACCGAGCGCATCAGGAACGTGGCCCGCCGCGCCCTCGAGACCCAGGGGGAGGGGCACGACGTGGTGGTGGTGGTCTCGGCGATGGCCGGCGAGACGAACCGGCTGCTGAAGCTCACCCGGGAGGTGAGCCCCCGCCCCGACGAGCGGGAGCAGGACGTCGTCGCCGCCACCGGGGAGCAGGTGAGCATCGGGCTCACCGCCCTCGCCATCCAGGGGCTGGGCGGCAAGGCGCGGAGCTTCACCGGGCCGCAGGTGCGCATCCTCACCGACAGCGCCTACGCCAAGGCGCGCATCCGGTCCATCGACGCCGACCGGCTCACCGAGTCGCTGAAGCGGGGCGAGATCGCGGTGGTGGCCGGCTTCCAGGGGGAGGACGAGGAGGGCAGCATCACCACCCTGGGGCGCGGCGGCTCCGACACCACCGCAGTCGCCATCGCCGCCGCCATCAGGGCCGACGCCTGCGAGATCTACACCGACGTCGACGGGGTCTACACCACCGACCCCCGTATCGTTCCCCAGGCCAGGCGCCTTCCTAAGGTCTCCTACGAGGAGATGCTGGAGATGGCTTCCCAGGGCTCCAAGGTCCTTCAGACCCGCTCGGTCGAACTCGCCATGGTGCACAACATGCGCGTGCGCGTGCTGTCGAGCTTCAGCGCACCCGATGCAGCGGCC
>DATBLK010000255.1:0-3489 GCA_036555405.1 Anaeromyxobacteraceae bacterium | reverse complement strand
CGGATGACGGCTAGAGCCCGGGCGTCCATGACGCTCACCTTCGAGGAGGCCGCCCAGCGCCTGCGGAGCGCCCTCGCCGGGCGCCCGCCGCGCCGGGTCGAGGCCCCGGGCTTCGCGCCCGCGGCGGTCCTGGTCCCGGTGCTCGACCGGCCCGGGGGACCCACGCTCCTCTTCACGCGCCGCGCCGAGGAGATGGAGAGGCACAGGGGCGAGATCAGCTTCCCGGGAGGCCGGCTCGAGCCGGGCGAGGCGGCCCCCGATGCTGCGCTGCGGGAGGCCCGCGAGGAGGTCGCCCTCGACCCCCTCCAGGTCGAGGCCGTGGGCGAGCTCGACGAGCGACCGGTGGTGACCCGCTTCCTGGTGCGCCCGGTGGTGGGGCTGGTGCGCAGGCCGCCCGAGCGCTTCGGGATCGAGGCCCGGGAGGTGCGCGAGGCCTTCGAGGTCCCGCTGGCGCGCTTCCTCGAGCCGGGCACCCCGCGCGGGGAGTGGTGGGACGGCTCGCGCCTGCCGCCGGGGATGGCGCGCCGCCCGCTCGTCGACCTGCGGGAAGACGAGGTCGACCGCGAGCGGGAGCGCTACCGCGTCTGGTTCTACGACGTCGCCCCCGACCGCGTCATCTGGGGCCTCACCGCGCGGGTGCTGAAGGAGCTGGTGGAGCGCCTGCTCGCCGGGGGGTGACGGCCGCGGCCCTCTCGACTCACCCCGGGCGGTGGGAGCCGGGGGCGCACACCTCCTCACCGCGCCCCCGGTGCGCTCTCCCCTCCGGACGCGCTAAGTTCGATCGGCTGCGGGCTCGCGACATGTGGCTGGTCCTCTTCTCGCTGGGAACACTCCTCCTCCACCGGCTCGACCTCGTCGGAGGCTGGGGCTCGCCCCTGCCGAGGCCGCCGCCGGCGTGGGCGCCGTTCGCGCTCTACTTCCTCGCGGCGGCGCTGCTGCGGCTCGCCATCCGCGACGCGCGCCTCCGCGTGCTGCGCCGCAAGGCGCGGGCCCTCGCCGCCGCGGAGAAGGCCGGCCCGCCGGTCGGCGCCGCCGAGCTGGGCGTGGGCCTCGGCAAGGGGCTCGCCTCCGTGGTCCTGGGGGGCGACTTCCTGGGCGCGGCGCTGGCGGGGTTCGACCTGCTCGCGAAGTGGCTCCGCGGCGCTCCGCCGCGGCCGCGGCGCCGGGTCCCGGCGAAGATCCTGGATGCGATGGCGCGCGAGCGGCGGCGCGCCCTGGTGACGGTCGCGGCGGTCGGTCTCCTCTGCGGCGTCCAGGCGCTCGTCCCGGAGCTCCTGCCGCGGGCCCTCGACCACGCGGCCGCCCTGGCCGGCGCGCGGGATTGAGGCCGGCGGGGGACGAGCCCCCGCCCTACGCGCCCAGCGCCTTCAGGATGACGCGCTTGGGCCGCCGGCCGTCGAACTCGGCGTAGAAGACCTGCTGCCAGGTCCCGAGGTCGAGTCGCCCGGCGGTGACGGGCACGATCACCTGGTGGCCCACCAGCAGGTTCTTGAGATGGGCGTCGGCGTTGTCCTCGCCGGTGCGATGGTGGCGGTACTCGGGCCGGGCGGGCGCGAGCTCCTCGAGCCACGCCTCGATGTCGGCGTGGAGGCCCGGCTCGTCGTCGTTGACGAAGACCCCGGCGGTGATGTGCATCGCCGAGACCAGCACCATCCCCTCGGCGATGCCCGCCTCGGCGCAGAAGGCCGCGACCTCGTCGGTGATGCGCACGAGCTCGCGGCGCCGGCGCGTCTCGAGCGTCAGGTACTTCGTCTTGCTCTTCATGGCGCCATCCTATCGCGCCTAGAATGGCCCCATGCGCATCCACGCCCTGGCCGCGCTGGCGCGCGGCGCCGCGCTCGAGCCCTTCGAGTTCGAGCCGCCGCCGCTCGGGCCCCACGACGTCCTGGTCCGGGTCTCCGCCTGCGGCGTCTGTCGCTCCGACGTCCACATGATCGACGACGACTGGAAGACCAGCCGCTACCCCCTCGTCCCGGGCCACGAGGTGGTGGGCGTCGTGGAGGAGGCCGGCGCCGAGGTCTCTCACCTCGAGCGCGGCCAGCGGGTGGGCGTCGGCTGGCAGCGCTCGGCCTGCCTCGCCTGCCCCGACTGCCTGCGGGGCCTCGAGAACCTGTGCGCCACCTCGCGCTCGCTCATCGGCGACGGCCACGGCGGCTTCGCCGACCGCCTGGCGGTGGACGGGCGCTTCGCCTTCCCCGTCCCCGCCGCCATCCCCGACGAGGCCGCGGGGCCGCTCCTCTGCGGCGGGGCGACCGTCCACGCCGCACTGCGCGCCGCCGGGATGCGGGGGGGCCAGGAGGTCGGCGTGGTGGGACTGGGCGGGCTCGGCCACATGGCGGTGCAGTTCGCCGCCCGGCTGGGGAACCGCGTCACGGTCTTCACCGGGACGGCGGCCAAGGCGGCCGGGGCCGAGGCCCTCGGGGCCTCCGAGGTCGTGGTGCTGGAGGGACGCCCGCCCAGGCGCCTGGCCCGGCCGCTCGACATCGTCCTCGTCACCGCGCCGGCCGCGCTCGACTGGCGCCGATTCCTCGGGCTCCTGGGCACGGGCGGCACGCTCACCTTCGTCGCCTCCGAGGGCGCACCGCTCGACTTCCCGCCCGACCTGCTCATGTTCGGCCGCAAGCGCGTCACCGGGAGCATCATCGGCAGCCGGGCCGAGATCGGCGAGATGCTGGACGCGGCGGCCCGCTTCGGCGTCCGGCCGAAGGTGGAGGTCTTCCCGCTCGCCGAGGCCAACGCCGCCCTCCAGCGCGTCCGCCGCAACGAGGTCCGCCACCGCGCCGTCCTCCGCGTCGGGTGAGGTGGGCCGCGCGCCCGCGGCGGCGCACCCCGGCCTTCGCCTCCGCCGGATCCGGGGCCACCCGGCGGCGCCTTCCCCCCCAGGATTCCACGACTTGTGTCCCGGCCCGGCCCGTGTTTCGCTCGCGGCCGCAGGGGAGCCCCTCGGGGCGAGGGAAATCGATCGTGCGCATCCCAGCCGACCTCCAGGTCGGGTTCGAGGAGATCGATGGGCAGCACGGCGCCATCCTCGCCGCGCTCGAGGAGGCGCAGCGGGCGCTGCCGGCGCGGGACCTCCCGGCGCTCCGCGCCGCGCTGGCCGGGCTCGGCGACCTCCTGGTGGCGCACTTCGCCGCCGAGGAGGCCTTCATGGCGGAGAGCCTCTACCCCGACCGGACCCGGCACAAGGCGGCGCACGACCTCTTCATGCAGGACCTCGCCCAGCTGGTCCGGGAGGTGGAGGGCGGCGGGCTCGGCGAGCAGGTGTCACAGTGGGTGAATACGCGCCTGCCCGAGTGGATGAAGTTCCACATCCGGGTGAACGACCTGCCTCTGGGCCGCTTCCTGGCGGCGCGGCGCTTCCGGCCGCGCCCGGGATCCGCGGCCGGGGCGAAGCCGCGGGTCTCCTGACCCCCGCCGCAACCCGGTCGGCCCGGTGCCGGCGGGCCCGGGCGCGCTCGCTCGGGCGCGCCGGGCGCCCGGCCGCTAGAT
>DATBLK010000235.1:0-6932 GCA_036555405.1 Anaeromyxobacteraceae bacterium | reverse complement strand
GCCGATCCGGGAGAGGACCTGGGTCTTCTCGGCGATGCGGTCCTCGCGGTTGCGGACGGAGCGGGAGACGGCGAGCCCGACGGCGAAGGCGAGGAAGAGGACCACGGCTCCGGTCGCGGCGGACACCATCACCCGCTCGCGCGGCGACAGCCGGGCGACCAGGGCCTCGAGGTCGGCGCGGATCCTGCGGAGGCGCTCCACGGTCAACCCCTTCCCCCCGCCGGCGCCGCGCCCGTGTCGCAGGACAGGTCGGAGTCGATGGAGAACTCGAACTTCTGGTCGGCGGAGCGGCGGCGGGCCCCGAGACTGCGAGCCTCCCCGAAGCACCGCGAGGCGCGCAGCGAGGAGACGATCTTGTCCACGTTCTCGGCGGCGTCGGTGGTCCCCTGCAGGTGCACCTTGTCGCGCGTGATCTCGATGCGGTCGAAGCGCAGCTGCATGCCGGGCGGCGTCCGCAGCGACAGCTCGGCGAAGACGTCGAGGGCCGACATCCGCGGGACCACCGCGGCCGCCGTCCCCTTGCCCCGGAGCACGGAGACGGCCACCTCGAAGTCGTCGTAGCACTTCCCGGTGATCCTCTGGGTGGTGTCGCAGAGCGCCCGGTCGAGGAGCGCCTCCTGGCGCGAGAGCGCGAAGACCTTCACCCCGGTCGAGACCGCGGCCAGCAGGAAGACGAGGCCAGCCGCCGCCGCCAGCCGCAGGACCCGCCCCCGGAGGTGCTCGAAGTCGCGGGTGTAGGCGAGGTCGCCCCGGCGCAGGTTCAGTCGCGGCGCCCGCGACCCCTGGTGGCCGCGCAGCGCCAGCGCCAGGGCCAGCGCCATCCCCGGCGCCACCTCGGCCGGGATGCGATCGGACGCCGCGCCGGCGAGGCGCAGCGGCTCCACCGGACCGTCCGCCTCCTCCCGGAGGAGCTCGGCCAGGCCCGGGAGCCCGGCGAGCTCGCCGGCGAGGAGCAGGCGCGTCACCGGGCGCGCGCCGGCGCGGGCGCGCCAGGAACGGAGGGTGGCGCGGACCTCGCGCACGACAGGCTGCAGGGAGCCGAGCACGGCGGCCCGGGCTCGCGGGCTGGCGGCGGCGGCCGCGAGCTCCGGGGCCAGCGGCGGGCCGGCGGCCGCCCCGAGGAGCCGCTCGGCGTCCTCCTCGGCCAGGCCGAGCTCGCGGGCCAGGCCCCGGGCCGCGTCCCGCGCGCCGGCGGTGAAGGTGCGCGCCGCCTCGCAGCGGCCGCCGACGACGAGGCAGACGCTGCTGCGCGAGTGGCCCACGTCGAGGAGCGCCTCGGCGACCTCGGCCGCCGGGCCCGCGGCCGGGGGCCCTGCCGCGTCCGGGTCGCCGGCGGGCTCGGCCGCCGGCGCCGCGGCGGCGTCCGCCGCCGCGGGCGCGACGAGCCCGCAGGCCCACAGCGAGGCATAGGCCGGCCCGGGGGGGAGGACGGCGCGGGGGTCGACGCCCACGCCGGCCAGCGCGGCCAGGAACCCGGCGAGCTCCTCGCGGCGCACCACGGCGGCGAGGAGGTCGGTCCGGTCGGGCGAGGAGCCGAGCACCTGCCAGTCCCAGGCGACGTCGGCGAGGTCGAAGGGGATCTGGGCCTCGACCTCGAAGCCGATGGTCTGCTCGATGCGCCTCGGGTCGGCGAAGGGGAGGGCGAGGACGTGGCTGGCGACCACGCCGGGCAGCGCGGCCATCGACACCTCGAAGGTCCAGGCGCGGCTCGCGAGCAGGCGCCGCGCCGCCTCGGCCTGCCGGTCCCGGAGCGGCGCCTCCCCGGGCGCCACCGCCTCCGCCCCGGCGTCCAGCACCGCGAACCCGCGGTAGCTGCTCTCGAGCAGCACGCCCTTCACGCGGCTCGCCCCGACGTCCAGGCCCAGGATCCGCTGCGCCATGCTCACTCCTCGTGCCAGTGGACGAGACGTCCGAGGTCGCGGTCGAGGCCCAGGGCCCGCCGGTCGAAGAGGACCACCGCCTCGATGGTCCGCCGCACCGGGCCGGCGACGCCGGAGGCGCGGATGCGGAAGGTGGTGGAGCGCGAGCCGAAGGCGGCGGTGACGCCGGTGTTGGCGGCGCTCTGGTACTCGGGGGCGACCCGCACCCCGTTCGCCTGCAGCGCCTGCGCGAACTGCACCGGGGTGATGACGAGGAAGGGGAGCGGCCGCGCCAGCGCCAGGGTGGCGCGGAGCCGGTCGAGGAAGGTCGGGTCCAGCATCGCCGGCTGCAGGCCGCCGCCCATGATGACCGCGTTGAGGAGGATCTCGCGGGGGTCGTCGCTGTTCACGTTGACGGTCGCCGAGACGTCCGGGAAGACGGTGAGCCGGTCCCCGAAGGCGGCCATGAAGGCGTCGGAGACGCCGGCCACGAGGTAGAGCTCCTCCAGCGAGTCGAGCGGGGCGTTCTTGGCCCGGTAGCGGTCCGCCAGGCGGTCGTAGGTCGCGTTCTCGTCGCCGTAGGAGGGCTCGAAGACCTGGAGCCCGCCGACGTAGCTCGCGCCGGTCTCGTCGATGTCGATCCAGTCCTTCAGGGCGGAGAAGAGCTCGGGCCGCGTCACCCGGATCCCGTTCGCGTCCTCCCGGTCGAAGAGGAAGTCCCAGCGCGGGTCCTTCACCAGCTCGGCGAGGCGCGCGGTCTGCACCGCGTGGAAGGGGCGCAGGCCGTCGAACTGGCGGACGTTCACCTTCCGGTCCTCGTCCTCGACCTGGGCCGAGAAGCTGCCCGGGAAGGCCCCGAAGGACGGGCCGGCCTCGCGCGAGGGCCCGGAGCCGAGGAGGGACAGGACCTCGGGCGTCACCGGGACGATCTCCCAGAGCCGGAGCGAGAGCCCCAGGCTCGCCAGCGGGGAGGCGACCCCGGGGCGAGCGCCCCCCGCAGCCGGGCCGTCGAGCTGGGCCTGGAAGTGGAGGACGAGCCGGGCGAACCCCATCGCGCTCCGGGCCAGCCCCTCGGCCCGGAGCTCGTCGCGGGCGTTGGCCGCCATCTGCACCGAGACCCGCGTGGCGTAGGCGAGGTCCACCGCCAGGGCCGTCATCACCGCCACCGAGGTGACGACCAGCAGGAGGGCGGCGCCGCGCCGGGCGGGCCGGGGCGGGCGCGGGGAGGCGGATGGCGCGCTGGAGCGGGGCACGGTCAGAAGTCGAGCGGGCGGACGATGGCGACCCGGGCCTGGGTCTCGAAGGGGCGGTCCTTGCCGTCGGGCATCCTCAGGACGAGGCGGAAGCGGACGCGGGTGGGCAGGAAGCCCTTGCGGTCGGCGGAGGAGGTATCCCACTCCCGGGCCCACTCCTGCCGCTTCCAGTCCCAGTACTGGACGTCGAAGCCGACGACGTGCTCGAGGACCACCGCCCGGGCCCCCCCGCGCTCCGGGTCCTCGTCGATGCGCGGCTTCTCGCGCCGGAAGAGCGCCCGCGCTCCGGGCCGGTCCGGATCGGGCCCGACGGAGTACTCGACCACCGCCTGGTCCGCCTCCTTGGCGTCTCGCAGGAGCCGCGCGTGCGCGAAGGTGGCGAAGAGGAGGTCGTCCTCCTGGCCGCGGTCCAGGCCGCGGAACAGGGTGGGCCGCTCGGTGAAGCGCTTGCGGTCGTAGTGCTCGGAGAGGAAGGCCTCCTCCACCTCCCGGGCCATCCGCGTCAGGGCCAGCCGCGCCCCGGTGAAGCGCTCGTCCTGGGCCTCCGCGAGCTCGCGGGCCGCGGCGGCGCGCTGGAAGGCGCCGGCCACCAGGGCGCCGATGACCGCGGTGATGGAGGCCGCGATCATGACCTCGACGAGGGTGAATCCGCGCCGGCGCATCACTGGCCCTTCAGCCACGGCTTGGGGGGGGGCTTGGGCGGACCCGGGATCTTCGGCACCGGGAGGCCGGGAACGGGCGCGCCGGTCCCGACGGCGGCGGCGGCCTGGGCTGCCGCGGCGGCTGCGGTGGCGGCGGCCACCGACGCCGGGACGTCCGGCTGGTCGCCGCGCGCTCCGCCCGGCGCCCGCGGGTTCAGGACCACGAGGTGCGTGACCACCGTGAAGGACTGGGTCCGCTTCCCGGCGGGCCAGGTGACGGTCAGGCGGAGCTCGCGCAGCGACCTCTTCAACGTCTCGCCGAAGGCGGTGAGCTGGGTCTGCAGGAGCTGCGCGACGGTCGCCGCCGCCGGCGCCCCGGCGGCCGAGGTCGGTCCGCCCCGAGGCGCCTGCGACCCGAGGAGCCTGGAGGCCAGGGCGCCCGGGTCGTCCTTCTCGTCGCCGGAGAGGCCCATCATCGACAGGATCCGCTGGGCGTCGAGGTCCGGGGAGGGGCGGAGCAGCTCCGCCTTCCACCGGAGGTCGGGGCGGCCCTCCTCGGCGAAGTCGCCGCTCTCCTCCTCGTCGAAGTCCTTGAAGCCCTGGTCCTGGTACTTCTCCTCCAGGTGCGCCAGCTCGGCGCGCGCCAGGAGCACGGCGGCGTTGAGGTCGCGCGCCTGCTCGTGGTTGCGCAGGGCCGCGCCGGCGAGGTCGGAGACGGCCATCATCGCGGCGGCCAGCAGCGCCAGCGCCACCATGACCTCGAGGAGCGTGAAGCCGCGCCGGGAAGCGCTCACGACCGCGGGACCTCCGGGACGCCCGCCACCACGCGAGCGCGCCCGGTGAAGGGCTGCATCACCACCGACCAGGCGTGGTCGCCGTCCACGACGGGGATCCGCGCTTGCTCCCCGCGCCCCTGGGGGTGGAAGTAGAGGTAGGCCATCCCCCGCGAGAAGGGCTCGCGCTGGTGCTCGGTCCAGACGCCCTCGAAGCGGGCGTTTCCGGGAAGCGAGCGCGGCCGCACCAGGCGGTCCTCGAACCGCCCGAACTTGGCGCGGGCCAGCAGGCGGCGGCGCTCGGCGTCGCGCTCGTCCGGGAAGCGCTCCTCGAGCTCCTCGTCGTCCTCCTGGCGGCGGGCGGCGCTGTCCTTCTCGCGGGAGACCGCGTACCGGTCCTTGGTGCACTCGGCCCACCAGGCCCGGCCGTCGAGGTCCAGCGCCAGGCGGCAGGTCTCGCGCCGCAGCGCCGCGGTCTCGAAGAGAGCGCGCGCCGCCCCGGCGAGCTCGCCGGCGGCCGTCCGGGCGTTGGCCCCGGTGATGGCGCCGACCGCCGGCGCCGCGGCGACGGCGAGCACCCCGATCACCGCCACGACGATGATCAGCTCGATGAGCGTGAAGCCGCTCGGTCCGGAAGCGCGGCGCCGCATGGGTTCAGGGGTTCACGATGTCGGCGTTCTCGCCCTCGCCGCCCCCCTTGCCGTCGGCCCCGTAGCTCTTCACGTCGAAGGAGTCGGCGTGGGCCTGGCCGGGCGAGAGGTAGACGTAGTCGTGGCCCCACGGGTCCTTGATCCGCGGCTTGCACTTCCCGGCGGCCACCACCGCCTGGAGCCCCTCCTCGGTGGTCGGGTAGCGCCCCTTGTCGATCTTGTAGAGGTCGAGGCAGTTCTCCAGGGTGTGCAGGTCGGTCCGCGCCTGCTTGATCTTCGCCTCGCCGAGCTGGCCGACGACGTTGACGGCCACGGCGGCGGCGATGAGGCCGAGGATGGTGATGACCACCAGGATCTCGATGAGCGTCATGCCGCGCGGTGCGCGGCGGCGGGTCTTCCGGGACACGGTCAGCCTCCGGCGAGGGTGTTGACCTGCAAGATGGGCATGAGGATGGAGAAGACGATGAACGCGACCACCACGCCCATCACCACGATCATCGCCGGCTCGAGCAGCGAGGTGAGGGCGCCGATCTTGGTCTCCACCTGGGCGTCGTAGGCGTCGGCGACGTTGCGGAGCATCTCCTCGAGCGCGCCGGAGCGCTCGCCGATGGCCACCATGTGGTAGACGAGCGGCGGGAACTCGCCGGAGCGCCGCAGCGGGGCGGCGATGCTCTCGCCCTCCTGGATGGCGGTGCGGGACTCCTCGACGACCTGGGCGAGCCGCACGTTCCCGACGATGTTCTTCACGATGTCCATGGCGGTGAGCAGCGGGACGCCCGACTTCAGGAGGGTGGACAGGGTGCGGGAGAAGCGCGCCACCGCGATCTGGCGCACCAGCCCGCCGAAGACCGGAAGGACGAGGACGCGGCGGTCCCAGGAAGCGCGCCCCGCCGGCGTGGCCCGCCAGCGGAGGAAGCCCCAGACGGCCAGGCCCAGGGCCGCCGCCATCGCCCACCACCAGTCGTGGACGAAGCCGGTGAAGGCGATGAGGCCGCGCGTGGTCCAGGGCAGGACCACCTGCGTCTCCTCGAAGATGCGGGTGATCTTGGGGATGACGACCGTGAAGAGGATCCCGAGGATGGCGGCGCCGATCAGCACCATCGCGGCCGGGTAGGTGAGGGTGCCGATGATCCGGGAGCGGAGGCGGGCCTGGGCCTCGGTGAAGTCGGCGAGCCGGACCAGGACCGCCTCCAGGGCGCCCGAGGACTCGCCGGCGCGGACCATGTTCACGTAGAGGGCGCTGAAGGCCCGGGGGTGGAGGGCGATGGCGTCGGCGAGCGAGCTGCCCTCGTTCACGCGCTGCTTCACGTCGGAGACCACGCGCTTCATCCGCTCGTGGTCCACCTGCTCGACGAGGGCGGTGAGCGCCTCGACGAGCGGGATGCCGGCGCCGACCAGGACCGCGAGCTGGCGGGTGGTGATGGAGACGTCGGTGGCGGAGATGCGGCCGCCGACGAAGCGGCGCACCGAGACCTCGCGCCTCTTCGCCTCCGCCGCCTGCTGCTGGCCCAGGACCTCGGTGACGAAGAGCCCGTCGCGGCGCAGGGCGGCGCGCAGCGTCCGCGGCGAGTCGGCCTCGCGGAGCCCGTCGACGGCCCGCCCTCGCGCGTCCAGCGCCCTGTACTCGAAGACCGGCATGCTAGTGGACGTCCTCCGCCGTGACCGAGAGGACCTCGGCGGCGGTGGTGATCCCGCGCGCGACCTTGTAGGCGCCGTGCTGGAGGAGGGTGAGCATCCCCCGGTTCACCGCCGCCCG
>DATBLK010000226.1:0-4298 GCA_036555405.1 Anaeromyxobacteraceae bacterium | reverse complement strand
GCGGCGGCCGCGGCAAGGTGCCGCGGGGGCGGGCGAGACGCCTCCGGGATGCGGTCGCCTACTGCGAGAAGCGCAGCGGCATCACCACCCACAGGCGCGTGGGCCGCCCGGTCGCGTCGGTCCCGGGGACGAAGCGGCAGCGGAGGACCGCGGCCCGGAGCACGTCGCCGAGGCGCGGGTCCACGCCCTCGCCGAGGACCTGGACGAGGTCGGCGCCTCCGTCGCGTCCCACCGCGAAGCGCAGCGTCGCGGTCTTCGGGAGCCGGTCGCCGAGCTCCCGCGGGATGCGGATTCCGCCCTCGACGCACCCCGGCGTCTCCGGGGCCGGCCGGCGGAAGCCAGTGCCGGCGAAGGCGGGCGCCTCTTCCACCACCGGCTCGGCCGGCGGCGGAGGCGCCGCGGCGACGGGCACGGGAGCGGGCGCGGCGACCTGCACCTGCGGCTGCGGCGGCGGGACCGCCGCCGGGACGCTCGCGGGGGCCGGCGGGGGGGGAACTTCCCGCACCCGCTCGGAGCGGTCCGCCCGCTCGGCGCGCTCGGACCGCTCCGGCGCCGCGCGGGACGGGCGGCTCTCCCGCGCCGCGGTCCGGCGCGGCTGCGGCGGCGGCGGCGCGGGCCGGGCCGCCTGCCTCGGGCCCGCGGCGGGCGCCTGAACGTCCGGCTCCGGGCTCCGGGACTCGACGGTGATCGGCCCCACGTAGACGACCGGGGCGAGCAGGCCCGGCGCGCTCGACGCCGCGGGCGCCTCGGCGCGCTTCCCCGGGCCGGCGAGGGCGAAGGCCAGGGCGGCGCCCACGGCAGCCGGCACCACCACGGCCCCCGCGAGAATCGCCGCCCGGCGGCTGAACAGCTGCGGCCTCACCGCGGGCGCGGCCCGCGCGAAGGAGGGCCCGGCCCGCGGCTGCGGGGGATCCGCCCGCTGGAGGAGCGGCGGATCCGCCGCCGCCACCGCAGCCTCGACGCGCGCCGCGATGCTGGTGCTCTGGCTCGTCACCGCCTGGTCCTCGAGCGTGAACTCGACGTAGCCGCCCTCGGGGGGACCGGCGTCGTGAGGGTTCACGACCGAGGTGACCGGCGGGCGCGGAGTGGCGGCGGCGCTCGCGGCGACGGGAAGGGACGTGGAGCTCGGGCTCCGCTGGGAGACGCCGACGCCGTTGCCGTTCCGACCCGAGGGGGGGAGGGCCGCCGGCGAGCCGGTGGGGCCGCGGACGGTGACCGCAAAGCCGCAGGCCCGACAGGTGAAGCGGTAGGCGCGACCCTCGCGGATCTCCTGGTTCGTCGAGTACCGCTTGCCGCAGCGGTCGCACTGGAACTGCATGTTTGGACGATCCTATCCGGTTGTCTCCGGCGGACTCCAGTCCCCGGCCGCCGGCCACTTTGGGGATCTTGGCCGGAAGGGGTGTTCGGGCGATACCGTGAACGGATGAGCCGGTCTTCGCTCCTGGCGGCCGCTCTCGCGGCCGGGTGCGCCGCCGTCCCCGCGGTGTCTCCGACCGCGCCCGGCGGCGTCCCCGAGCTCCGCCTCCCGGGCGAGGTGCGACCGGTCGCGTATCGCCTCGAGGTCGAGGTCGACCCCTCGGCCGATCGCTTCCGCGGCCACGTGGCCATCGAGGTCGAGGTGGTCCGCGCGGCGCCGGTCGTCTGGCTTCACGCCCGGGACCTCGAGGTCGCTCGGGTCCGGGTGACGGCGGGCGAGGCCGAGGTCCCTGCGGCGTTCGCCCAGGTGACGAGGGAGGGCGTGGCCCGGCTGGCACCGGAGCGGCCGCTCCCGCCCGGGCGGGCGACCCTCGAGCTCACCTTCTCGGGCGCCTGGAACGAGCAGCTGCAGGGGCTCTACCGGGTGAGGCGCCGGGGGCGCGCCTACGCGGTGACCCAGCTCGAGGCCATCGGCGCGAGGCGCCTCTTCCCCTGCCTCGACGACCCCGGCTTCAAGGCGCCCTTCGAGGTCGCGCTGGTGGTGCCACGGGGGCTCGTCGCCGTGTCCAACGGCCCGCAGGCGTCGCGCGAGCCCGCCGGACCGGGGCGCGAGCGCGTCCGCTTCGCGCGCACGCCCCCGCTCCCCACCTACCTCCTCTTCCTCGGAGTCGGGCCCTTCGACGTCGTCGAGCCGCCGCCGCTCCCGCCGAACGAGGTCCGGGGCCGGCCGCTCGCGCTCCGCGGCCTGGCGCCGGCGGGCGAGGGGCCGCGGATGGCGGCGCTCCTCGAGGCCACGGCCGCCGTGGTCCCGGCCCTGGAGCGCTGGTTCGGCACCCCCTTCCCCTACGAGAAGCTCGACAGCATCATCGCCCCGGACTTCGCCTTCGGCGGCATGGAGAACGCCGGCGCCATCGCCTACTTCGACCTGGCGCTCGCCGACCCGGCCCACCTCTCCGGGCCGGCGCGCCGGCGCCTCGAGGGGCTCGCGGCCCACGAGGTTGGTCACCAGTGGTTCGGCGACGACGTCACCCTCCCCTGGTGGGAGGAGATCTGGCTGAACGAGTCCTTCGCCACCTGGATCGAGCGGCGCGCCCTGGACGCCGCCCGACCCGATCCGGGCCGGGCCCTCCGCTGGAGGGCGCGGGTGGAGCGGCGCACGCGCGCCGACGAGCTCGCCGGCGCCCGGGCCGTCCGCCAGCGGCTCGCGCGCATGTCCGACATCTCGGGGATGTTCGACGGGCTCACCTACGAGAAGGGCGCAGCGGTGCTCGACATGTTCGAGCGCTACGCCGGGCCGGAGCGCTTCCGGGAGGGGATCCGCGCCTGGCTGCGGGCCCACGCCGGCGGCACCGGCGACACCGACGGCCTCCTGGCCGCGATCTCCGCCGCCGCCGGCCGCGACCTCGCCGGGCCCATGGCGACCTTCCTCGACCAGCCGGGCCTGCCGCTCGTCGAGGCCCGCGTCGACTGCGGCGGCGGACGGGCCCGCCTCCTGCTCGTGCAGTCGCGCTTCCTGCCGCTCGGCTCGCGCGCCGAGCGGGCGCGGCGATGGCGGATCCCGGTCTGCGCCCGCATCGGGGCCGGGGGCGCGGTCTCGGGGGCCTGCGCGCTCCTCGAGGAGGAGCGCGGCGAGCTCCCGCTTCCCGCCTGCCCGGAGTGGGTGATGCCCGACGCCGGCGGCGCCGGCTACTACCGCTGGTCGCTCCCTCCCCGGGACCTCGAGCGCCTCTTCGCCCGCGGCCTCGAGCGGCTCACCCCGGTGGAGCGGCTCGCCGCCGGATCGGCGGTGGCGGCGGCGGCGCGCGCCGGCGAGGTCCCCTTCGCCGAGGCCCTGCGCCTGCTGGAGCCGCTGGCGCGGGATCCGGCGGACGAGGTGGCAGCCGTCCCCCTGGACGCGCTGGAGACGGCGCTGGAGCGCCTCCTCCCCCAGGAGGCGCGCCCGGCGGCGCGGGCGCGGGCGGCGGCGCTCTACCGCGCCCGCTGGGCGGCGCTCGGCTGGGAGCCGGCGCCCGCGGAGCCGGACGGCAGGGCCGCCCTGCGCGCCGAGCTCCTCCGCTTCCTCGCCGACGTGGCGCGCGACCCCGAGGTGCGGCGCGAGGCGGCGGCCCGCGGCCGCGCCTTCGCGAATCCCGGCGGCGCCGAGCTGCGCCGCGACGCGCTCGCGCCCGAGCTCGCGCCCTGGGGGCTCGCGGTGGCGGTGGAGGAGGGTGACGCCGCCTTCTTCGACGCCGTCGAGGCCCGGCTCCACGCCTCCGAGTCGGGCGAGGACCGGACGACCCTCCTCGGCGCGCTCGCCGCCGCAAGGGCGCCCGACCTCTCGGACCGCGCGCTGGCGCTGTCCGGCGACCCGCGGCTGCGGGCCTCGGAGCGCGGCGCCCCGCTGTACGGCTTCTGGCGCAGCCGCGTGCCCGGCCAGGCGAGCCGGCCGGAGACCCGCGAGCGGGCCCTCCGCTTCGTGCAGGAGCGCATCGACCCCCTGCTGGAGCGCCTCGGGCGTGGCGGCGATCTCCACCTCCTGCCCGCGGCCTTCGCCGGCTTCTGCGAGCCGGGGCGAGCCGCCGAGCTGCGCGCTCTCTTCGAGCCGCGGCTGGCGGCGCACCCGGAGCTCGCGAAGGGGCTCGCCGAGGCGGTGGAGCGCATCGAGCTCTGCGCCGCGCTGCGCGAGGGGCAGGGGAGGAGCGCCGCCGGGTGGTTCGCGGCGGGGAGCGGGCGGCGCCCGTCACAGCGCCCCTCGGTCGGCCTGTTCCCGTGAACGCGCCCGTGAACGAGCCCGCGCCCGACAACGGCCGGGCTCGGGCTCGGGCCCGGGCACGGTGCTCACCTCGAAGGAGCGCCGCGATCAGCGGGCGTTCGAGAGGACCGCGAGCAGGTCGCCGATCGGC